>JANPDD010000119.1:0-2589 GCA_031431295.1 Hyphomicrobiales bacterium
CAAGGAAGGCTCGGACGAATTATGGAACCAGACCAAGGGCATTTTCGTCACCGATTCCCCCACACCCCACAAATTCCCCAAGCAGATTGCGTTCAACGTCATTCCCCATATTGATGTGTTTCTTGATTCCGGTGATACCAGGGAAGAATGGAAGTTGGTTGTGGAGACCAAGAAGATTCTCGACCCCAAGATCAAGGTGACGGTGACGTGCGTGCGCGTGCCGGTGTTTGTTGGCCACTCAGAGGCCATCAACATCGAGTTCGAGCAGCCGATCACTGCCGATGAGGCCCGCGACATCCTGCGCGAGGCGCCGGGCTGCATGGTCATCGACAAGCGCGAGGACGGTGGCTACATGACACCGGTTGAATGTGTAGGTGATTTTGCCACGTACATCAGCCGCATTCGCGAAGATGCAACGATCGAAAACGGCCTCAACATCTGGGTTGTGTCGGACAACCTGCGCAAAGGTGCGGCGTTGAATGCCATCCAGATTGCCGAAGCCATCATCAACCGCGGGCTGATGAAAAAGGCGGCCTGAGCCGCCTGTAGTCTTTCTTGCTGAATGGGGCGGATCACATGACCCGCCCCTTGTTCTTTGGATGCCGATCTTACGACTTCGGCAGGAGGACTTTGTCGATCACGTGAATGACACCGTTCGACTGCTTGACATCAGCGATTGTGACGGTGGCGGAATTGCCGTTTTCGTCGGTGATCCAGACTTTGCCGTCCTTCACTGAAGCCGTGAGCTCACAGCCACCGACCGTCTTGATCTTATGCATGCCACCGTCATCAGCGACCATCTTCTGCACGTCAGCGGCGAACGCCGCTGCGGGGACCACATGGCAGGTCAATACCTTGGTGAGCGTGTCCTTCATGTCGGGCTGCAACAGCTTTTCCACGGTGCCCGCAGGCAGGGCGGCGAAGGCGTCATTGGTTGGCGCGAAAACCGTGAACGGACCAGCGCTCTTCAGCGTGTCCACCAGGCCCGCAGCGCCAACGGCGGCAACAAGCGTGGTGTGATCCTTGGAATTCATGGCGTTCTCGACAATGTTCTTTTCAGCGAACATTTCGGCACCCCCGACCATGGGGTTCATGGCGGCAAAGGCAGCGGTGGTTGCAAACAGGCCAGCAGCGAGCGTGGCAAAAAGTGACTTGCGCATTGGTAATTCTCCCAGTTGATGTTTCGACCCGCCCGAATGCGAAGTCGTATGGGGGAAACGGCGGGGAACGGCCAACGGATCATGAAAAGAAGTTAAAGATCAGTTCACGAAGTCGTGTGCGTCCATGTGGCAAGGCCCAGCACGGGCCCGGTCTTTTCCTGTTGCAAGACGGCAATCAAAGACTTGCAATCATCGGGAAGCACGGCACCCCTGGTCCATTTCTGCGACAGGGCCTTGCCGTCCCACATGGCAGCCGGCACCAAGTTGCGAACGACATTGTGATAGGTGATCGTGCTGCCGCTGTTTTCGCCACGCTCGATCAGTTGGATTTTTTCCGACGCAATTGCCATCAACCAAAGGGTTGCCTCGCCGTCGAAATCCACTGCACCGATATCAACCGTGATTTCGGAATCTGTTGCTCTCATGGTCATGGCGATAGCGGCGGGCTGGGTCTGGGCCTTCTCAATGGCCTGCTCAACGGCATCCATGTGGCTGCCAACCGCATGAAAGCGCCCGTTTACGACAATCTGTGGTGTGTAGGCCTGGCCATCACCACGTGACTTGGCATAGTCAAATTGTCGCTGCGAGTACTCCGGCTTGGCAAGCGTGTCGCGCCAGCCGAGATAGTCCCAATAATCGACATTGAGAGACACAGCCAGCAGGTCTTTGCGCTTCTTGAGTTGGCCCAAAACCCTGTCAGCGGGCGGACAGGAGGAGCAGCCCTGGCTGGTGAAAAGCTCCACCAGAACGGGCAATGACGCGGCGGCCGCAAGGCGCGGCAACGATACCGCAGCAAGCCCAAGGGCCAGTGCACCACGACGGGTCAGGGACGTGTTCATGAACGGCATATGCGCATGGCCCATGTACACATGCCAATCACGTGTGGGTGAGGGTCAGTAGGAGACGATGGACGAGAACCCGCCAAAGAACATGCGCTTGGTGTCAAAGGGTGCTGTCTTCATGTCGAATTGCGCCATGAAGGGGTCCTTCATGATCTTCTTCCACACGGCATTTCGATGGGCCTTCGATTTGAAGGTAATGTGGCTGGCGACGACGACTTCACCCTTTTTGAGTTTCACACTCTGCGGATAGGATGTGACTTTGCCCGCCTTCACGTCATCGGCGACCGCTTCACAATAACCAACTGCACCGTGTTTTTTCCAGATCTTGGCGCTTTTCCTGACAAGGGCCTTGTATTCCGCCAACTGTGCAATCGGTACTGGCACAACCACGTAGTCGATATAAGCCATATGAACCTCCATAAAGAAACTGCGATGTAGAAAACAAACCAGAACCGAAGCAATTATCACGCCGCCCTTGCGATGTTCCTCAGGACATAAGGCATGATGCCGCCGTTCTTGAAGTAGTCGAGCTCGTCAAGCGTGTCGATGCGGCAGAGCACATCTGCCGCTGCCGTGCTGCCATCCGC
>JANPDD010000120.1:0-7586 GCA_031431295.1 Hyphomicrobiales bacterium
TTCCCTCCCCCTTGTGGGGAGGGACAAAGGGTGGGGGTCGCTCCGACTCTTGCCAAAAATACCATTTGCAACAACCCGAACTACCGGACCCCCACCCCGACCCTCCCCACAAGGGGGAGGGAGAAGACAGGAAAATTCCATGCCCGCCCCCCGTGTTCTCGTTTCCGACAAGCTCTCGGAAGCCGCCGTCGGCATATTCAAGGACCGCGGCATTGATGTTGACTACAGGCCGGACCTTGGCAAGGACAAGGATGCGCTGCTGGCTGCCATTCCGGAGTATGACGGCCTTGCCATCCGCTCGGTGAGCAAGGTCACGCCAAAAGTCATTGCGGCGGCGACGCGCCTGAAAGTCGTAGGCCGCGCCGGCATTGGCGTTGACAATGTGGATATCCCCGCCGCCAGCCAGCGCGGCATCGTGGTGATGAACACGCCTTTCGGCAACGCCATCACGACAGCCGAGCACGCCATTTCCATGATGATGGCGCTAGCGCGGCAAATTCCCGAAGCCAATGCCTCGACGCGGGCAGGCAAGTGGGAGAAGAACCGCTTCATGGGCGTTGAGCTGTTCAACAAGACACTGGGTGTCATCGGCTGCGGCAACATTGGTTCGATCGTTGCTGACCGGGCCATCGGCCTGAAGATGCGGGTTATCGCCTTTGACCCCTTCCTGTCCCCGGAACGGGCGCTGGAAATCGGTGTTGAAAAAGTCGAGCTTGAGGAGATTTTCAGGCGTTCTGATTTCCTCACCCTGCATACGCCGTTGACCGACAAGACGCGCAATATCGTCAATGCGGACTCGCTGGCCGCCTGCCGCAAGGGGGTGCGCATCATCAATTGTGCCCGCGGCGGACTGGTCAACGAGGATGCCCTTTATGAAGCGCTCGTTTCCAGGCACGTGGCAGGAGCGGCACTCGACGTCTTCGAGGTGGAGCCGGTGACAACCCACAAGCTGTTCGGACTGGAGAATGTTGTGGCAACGCCCCATCTTGGCGCATCCACCAAAGAGGCCCAGGAAAATGTGGCCTTGCAGATTGCCCAGCAGATGTCGGATTTCCTGCTGACGGGGGCGGTCAGCAATGCCCTCAACATGCCGTCAATCTCGGGAGATGAGGCACCCCGCCTCAAGCCCTTTGTGGAGCTTGCAAGCAAACTTGGTTTGTTTGCAGGCCAGCTCACGGATGCGGTGATTACCGGGGTGGTGATTGAATACGCGGGCGAGGTGGGTGAAATGAACACCAAAGCGCTGACGGCGGCGGCACTCGCCGGCGTGCTGCAGGCGCAACTGGGCACCGTCAACATGGTGTCGGCGCCACTTGTCGCGAAGGAGCGCGGCATCAAGGTTGATGAGGTCAGGCAGTCGCAGCGCGGTGCCTATGAAACCTATATCCGCCTCACCGTGAAAACGGCCGAGCAGGAGCGCGCTGTTGCGGGTACGGTGTTTTCTGACGGCAAGCCGCGCATCATCCAAATCAAAGGCATTGAGCTGGAGGCGGATTTCGGGCCGTGCATGCTCTACATCACCAACAACGACAGACCAGGCTTCATCGGAAAGCTTGGAACGATTTTTGGCGAAGCCGGAATCAACATTGCAAGCTTTCATCTTGGCCGCACCACTGCTGGCGGAGATGCCATTTGCCTCGTGGAAATCGATGGCCATGTCACTGAAAAACTCCTGCAGGCGGTACAAGCCATCCCACAGGTTCGCCAAGCAAGAGCGCTGGTGTTTTAGGGCAACGGGCGAGCAAATGGAATCACTTGCGAAGCGAAAGTTGCTCCAGATTCAATGTGCTTCAGCAACTTGCCTGCGTTCAATTGAACGCAGGTTGCTGTAAGCTGCCGCTATTGTTGTGGGGGCGGGGCCATGCCCGTCATGGCCGACACGTCCAGACCGTTCACAAGCACTTTGGCATCGGGCGTCACTTCAATGGCCCAGAGCAGGGAGCCATCCGCTTGCGCCTTGCCGAACCCCTTGAAGGCCACAAGACCACCCATGGCTTGTTGTGCAGTCGGATCGGTGGCGGCTGCGGCCTGGACTTTGGCGAGCACGTCTTCCAGCCCGGTCATGCGGATGTTGGCCTTGCCTGTGGGAAGACCTGACAAGTTGATGGTCATGTTGCCGTCATAGGCGATCTGATAGGCGGGTGCCGTGATGGCGCCGTCCTTGAGGGAGACATGGATTGTGTTGGAGGGGGCAAAGGCAGGCAGAAACAACAGACCCGCATTGGGCGGAAGCGGCGGGTCCTTGGCGAAGTCGACCTGCGCCAGAAAAAGCTTCGCCGGTGCTTCAAGATCAAAACCATCGAACGTGAAATCAATATTGAAATCCGATGGAATGAGGCCTTCCGTCCAAGGCGGGGCGAGACCTCCCGGAATCGTCAGGCCCGAAATGCCAAAGGTCTCGCCAAAACTGCCGGACTTGGTCGCCCCACTCAGGGTGACACCCGAACCGCCCGAGGCGACCGTGAAATTGCCGACGGAGGTTGACACCGCCACATTCTGGAATTTTCCGTTGGTGTTCAGATTGTCCCAGAGCGGCAGCGCAGCAGCAATCTTCTGCTTCAGCGCAGCCTGGTCCCTGACAATTTCCTCCTTGGTTGGGTGGGCCACGAACCAGGCCAGCAGCTCCATCACCTGCCGGGACTTGAAGCCCTTGATGGCGCTCAGGTACTGGCCACCGGCGGCCGTCGCTGTGTAGCTGAAGTTCGGCATGCCAGCGGCCATCATCTCGGGCGGCATTTCGCTCTTGTTGACAGTCGTGATACCGCTGAATTCGCTGGTTCCTTCGCTGTCAACCGTGCCTGTAGCGCTGGCTTGTGACTTTGAACTGGCCGTCCAGCTTTCAATCGACGACGCGGCTGACGTCTTGATCTTGTTTTGCGGATCATCAATCACCTGGCTCACGGTCATGCCCTTGATGGCCATGGTGCTCTCGAGGAAGGCAAACAGGTTTTCGTCAAATGTGCCATTCCAGTCCAGTGCCGCCACCTTGGCGTCCATGCTGGAAATGCCTTCCGCCTTCCAGGATAGACTGTAGGGGCCCGACTGGGAGACCGACCACTGGCCATTGCCGAGCGGCCGTGCCCGGAGGACCGTTTGATCGAGACTCACTTCGAATCCGGACGCTTTCAGCTTGATCAAATAGGGCATGGCATCAAGCGTGATCACGTAGTCATCTCCGTCAGGCGTCACGGCCACAACGCCGGGTTCGCTGCCCAGATAGGTTTGCAGGCTGGCCTTGATCCTGTCAGCGTCCTCGGCGGTGGCCGCTGCCAGCGCCAACGTGCTGGTGGTGAAAAGGCAAACACTGCTGACGGCCAGAATACGTGTGAACATGAATTCTCATCCTGATTTGCGCCCGCCCGCACCTCACCAATTCCCGGAGTGGCCGTCAATGGCGTTTCGGGCGGCGCTTTGCGCCGTTCACCACAAACATTAAGCCCGTGTCACAATTCAACATGCTGACACAGGCCCGCCCTTGTTCCGCCATGCCACGAGGTTGTGACTATCCTCCCAGATGCCAAATTTGGAGGAATATCATGCGTCTGGCCCTTTCAGCTTTCCTGTTGTCGACAACGGTTCTTGCCCCTGCCTTTACCCCGGCCTCTGCCGCCGATTTCAATGCCACATCGCTGGTTGATGCGGTCACAGTCTATCCGCAGGGGGCCGATGTCACCCGGCTTGCCAGGATTGTGCTGCCCGCAGGCGAACACCGGATCATCATGTCCGATCTGCCGGCCTCGGTTGATCCACGCTCCATCCGCGTGGAAGGCGAGGGCTCGTCCACGCTTGAAATAGCGTCTGTCGACACAAAGACACATTACATCAGCCAGGCCGACAGGGATGCCAGGCGCAAGGCGCTGGAGAAGCAGATTGCCGCGCTTTATGACGAACGCACAAACCTGGACCAGGCCATTGCCGATGCCAACCAGCAGCGCAGCTTTCTGTTGGGGCTGGCAGACAGGCAGTTTTTGCCGCAATCCTCAAATGAACCGGTGAAGGGCATTGATGTTGGGCAATTGACGGGCCTTCTCGATCTGGTGGGTTCGCGGCTTGCGGGGCTGGCGAAGTCCATTCAGGAGGCACAGGCGCGGCAAAAAACCATCGAGGAGCGCGTCAATGAAGTGTCGATGGAACTCAGTGCGCTATCGCCCGCTGATTCCTATCGCTTGGAGACCGTGGTCAACGTGGCGACGGATGCCGACATGACAGGCGAATTGCGCATTTCCTACCGCCTGAATGAAGCAGGCTGGATGCCCTACTATGATGCGCGCATGGCAACGCCGGTGAGCGATGGCCCGGCGAAACTCGATATCATCCGGAGGGCTGACGTCATGCAGTCCACAGCGGAAGGTTGGGACAACGTGAAGCTCACCCTGTCCACCACGCGGCCATCGGGGGCGACGTCGGCACCCGAACTTGATGAAGAGGAATTGATGGCGCAGGCCGAGCGCGACGAGCGGCTGCGCCGTGACCTGTCGCTCAACGCACCTGCACCTGCCTCTGAAGTGGCAGCTGATGCCTTGCAGAATTTTGATGATGGCGGCACTTTGGCTGGTACGGCAAAGTCCGCGGGGAAAGACAAGAAGGAAAATGAAGCCAAGCTCTCGGAACAGAGGCAAGCTGTCTTGGTGCTGGCGGGATTCCAGGCGAACTATGTGGTTCAGGGCCGCGTTTCCGTTGACAACACAGGCCAGGCGAAGAAAGTCCGCATCTCCAGCGATACCCAGGAGGCGCGCCTTTCTGTCATCAGTGTGCCGCGCATTGATCCAAATGCCTATCTCACCGCCACCTTCACTGTGAAAGGTGAAGGCCCCATGCTGCCGGGCGCCGTCAACCTTTATCGCGACGGGGTGTTTGTGGGCCAGGGAGCAATTCCCTTGTTGAACCCCGCCGAGGAGGCGAGCCTGGGCTTTGGCATTGATGATCTGGTCAAGATCGAGCGCAAGGAAGTGAGAAAATCGATCGGCGAAGAGGGCATACTCACATCCTCGAATGTGGAGGAGCGCGCCTGGGACATCTCCGTCAGGAACTTGCACAAAATTAAGATGGCGGTGCAGGTCCTGGACCGCATGCCGTTCTCGGCCACGCAGGATATTGAAGTCGAGGAACTGCCTGGCATGACCAAGCCCACAGAGAAAGACTACAAGAAGCGGCGCGGTGTGTTGTCGTGGTCGTTTGACCTCGCGCCAAAGGCCGAAAATGTCATCAAGACGGGCTACCGCACCACCTGGCCCCAAAACATGAGGATCGGCCTTTCGCCGTAGAACAACGGGCGAGCAAGTGGCACCATTTGCGAAGCGAAAGTTGCTCCAGATTCAATATGCTACAGCAACTTATCTGCGTTCAATTGAACGCAGGTTGCTGTAGTGCCCACCCGTCGCCGCCAATGGCATGGCGGCGGGTGATGCTGTTTTGAATGTTGCGCAAGCTGCAAAAGAGAGTCAAGCTTCGATGCGAGTGGAGCCGCCAGCGGTGAAGACTCCAACAACAAAGGCCGCCGGTTGGCCCCCTCAATCAAGTGGAAGCACAGGGGAGGGTTACCCATGGAATTTACCAACGGCAGACGAGAACAGGGCCCGCGATTGATCGCCATCGTCGGGCCCTACCAAAGTGGCAAGACAACCTTGCTGGAAGCGCTTCTATTTCGCACCGGGGCCACGACGCGGCAGGGAAAGGCTGCAGACAAGTCCCTTGCCGGGGACGCCAGTGCCGAGGCGAAATCCCACGCCATGGGTGTTGAACTGAACGTGGCGGGTGTGACCTTCATGGGCGAGAGTTTCACGTTTGTCGATTGCCCCGGCTCCATCGAATTTGCCGAAGAGACACATGCGGCCCTGCCTGCCTGTGACGCAGCCATCGTGGTCTGCGATGCGGACGCCAAGAAGGCGCCGGCCCTGCAGCTGATCCTGCGGCAACTTGATGATGCGGGCCTGCCGCGCCTCATTTTTCTCAACAAGATCGACCGGGCGGAAGCCAGTCCGCGCGACATTCTCGGCTGGATGCAACCTGCCAGCAGCAAGCCCTTGCTGTTGCGGCAACTGCCGATCTGGAACAACAGCGTGGTGTCAGGATTTGTCGATCTTGCCCAGGAGCGCGCCTATGTCTACCGCGAATTGGCTGAAAGCCAGGTGGTGGATATTCCGGCCGACGTTGCCACGCTGGAAAAATCCGAGCGCTTCGCCTTGCTTGAAACCCTTGCGGACCATGACGATGAGCTGATGGAACAGCTGCTGGCCGACATGGAACCGCCCAAGGACCGGGTCTTCGCTGATCTTTCGCGTGACGTGGCAGAGGGAGTGATTACGCCGGTTCTTTTTGGCTCGGCCGAACATGGCAATGGCATTGGCCGGCTGTTGAAGGCGCTGCGCCATGACGTGCGCGGTGTTGCCGCCACTGCGGCCCGTCTCGCTGTCAATGGCAAAGGCGGAAACGTGGCGCAAATACTGAAGACGTTTCACACCGCGCAAGGTGGCAAGCTTTCGGTGGCACGCATTCTCGCGGGCGAAATTACCGATGGTGCCACTCTTTTTGGCGGCAAGGGCCAGGAGGCGCGGGTTGCGGGCCTGTGGGGTTACGCGGGTGTTGGGCAAACGAAGCTGCAAAAGGCCACAGCAGGGCAGACTGTTGCCATCGGCCGGCTGGAAGCGATGACGACGGGTGAGACTGTTTCAACCAGCAAGGGTGAAATGGCACAGCTTGTGCCGCATGCGGCTGCTTCGAGCGTCTATGGCTTTGCCATTTCGGTCGCTGACCGCAAGGATGAAGTCAAACTGACGGGTGCCGTGCACAGATTGATCGAAGAGGATCCGTCGCTGGCCCTCACCCACGACCATGACACCAGTGAAATGGTTCTATGGGGGCAGGGGGAAATGCACTTGCGCGTTGCGATCGAGAGACTGGCCAGCAAATATGGCGTCAACGCACTTTCCAAGCCCCGGCGCATTGCCTACAAGGAAACGATCCGCAAATCGGTGCAATTGCGCGGACGGCACAAGAAGCAGTCCGGGGGCCACGGGCAGTATGGCGACGTGGTTGTGGAGATCAAACCCCTGGCGCGCGGAGATGGCTTTGTATTCAGCGACACGATCTCGGGCGGCGTCGTTCCAAAGCAATATATTCCTGCGGTTGAGGCGGGGGTGCGGGAATGGATGGGTCACGGGCCATTGGGCTTTCCGGTGGTTGATTTCAACGTCAACCTTTCCGATGGCTCCTACCATGATGTGGATTCATCAGAGATGGCCTTCAAGATGGCGGCACGGCTGGCCATGAGCGAGGGCATGCCGCAGTGTTCTCCTGTGTTGCTTGAACCGATCCTGGCTGTGGACATCCATTGTCCCAATGAGGCGACGCCGCGCGTCAACCAGATCGTAACGGGTCATCGCGGGCAATTGCTGGGTTTCGACGGGCGCGAAGGCTGGCCCGGATGGGATACAGTGAAAGCCATGATGCCGGAGGCCGAAATTTCTTCGCTGATCATTGAACTCAGGTCGGCCACTGCGGGTGTTGGCACGTTTTCGACGCGCTTTGACCACATGGCTGAGCTGACCGGGCGGGCGGCGGACCAAGTGGTGGCGGCGGCAAAGGCG
>JANPDD010000121.1:0-5479 GCA_031431295.1 Hyphomicrobiales bacterium
AACCAGTTCACCAAAAGCAAGGGCGGCTCTGGTCTCGGTCTCGCCATCTCGCGCTCGCTCGTCGACCTTCATGGTGGGACGTTGGAAATTGCCAGTGTCGTGGGCAAAGGCACGACTGTCACGGTGTCTTTGCCGCTCAACTAGAGGGTCAGGAGGTCACCTGCGCTTGCGACCGCTCTTTTCCGCCCGCTCGCGGATGGCGGCGGCGAGGCTCTCGCGTTCCTCTGGTGTCAGTTTGCCGACAATCTCCAGGACAACAGAACCGCCGCCGGCGGCCAGGCTTTCCGACCCGGTGGTAAATGCATCAATGGCTGATTTGATGTCGGCGGGCGTGGCGTTCACATTTTCCAGCACCTCCGCTAGTCTCAAGGGCGCGGCATCGGATCTGCTGCGCAGGTCCCGCAGCAGGTCAGTTCTATCGCGCACAACGCCCATCAGTTCGCGGCGCCGCTCACGCGGCAGGTCGGACAGGAACTTCCGTGGTATCAACTGGATGTAGCTGGCACCCACCATGCGCTCCATGGGACCACGGCCAAAGCCGTGGCCGATGACAACACCGGCCACCAGCAGATTGGCCATCAGTGACAGGCCCAGTACCAGGGTCCACCAGCGGGATCGAAGGGCCGGCAACCAGTTGCGTTTGGCCGATGCCCCAAGTGTCCCGGGCGACTTTCCCTCCGGCAGCGGGTTTGTGTTCGTCTCATTCATGACAGGTCTTCCTCAGCAAGGCTTTCGGCCTCTTCGATTCCAGTGAGCGGCTCATCGCCGGTACTCCATGACAACACGTCATCGGCAGCAGCAGGCAGGAGACCCGTGTCCTGCCCTGCGCTTCCCAGATAAATTCCGAATGCCAACGATGCGGCCAGCGGCAGGCCCGCGAGCCAGCCCAGCCTGGAGCGCTGCGGTTCGGCCTTGCGAAACTGGACAATCGTTGCTGACGTTGCAGCTGGGCCTTCAGTGTCCGCTGCCTCAAGCCTGGCCAACAAGCGCACCTTTGCCTCCAGTGGCAGTGGGGGGGCGCTGGCATGGGAGAGCAGCCCGTCAAGCTCCGCATCCGTCATCGGATCGCCGCGGAATTCATTTTTGTTTGACATGGTCAGGTCCTTTCCGTCGCCAGCGTGGCGAGCAGGGTCGATCTGTGTGGCGCCAGACTGGTTTTCAGGTGGCGGCGCGCCCGGGCCAGCAGGGATTCCAGTGCATCGACGCTCAATTCCATGATGTCGGCAGCAGCGGCATTGCTCAGGTGTTCAAAGTGTACGAGTGTGAGCGCGAGCTTCTGGCGGTCCGGCAGACTTGCAACAGCGTGGTCGATCGTTGCAACGGCGCGGGCCTTGTCGATCTCGTCCTCGACCGTGTCGCGGCCGTCAGCCATTTCAAATCCCTCATCCATGGTCTGCATCGGTTTCGCCCTGAAGCGGTCCATCACCATGTTGGTCGCCACGCGCATCAACCAGCCCCTGAGTGCCGCCGCCTCGCGCACCTGGCCGGGGTTGCGCCAGAGCCGCAGGAAAGCTTCCTGGGCCACATCTTCGGCATCAGCGTGGCCGTTCATCATGCGCCAGACCACCCGGTGGACAACATCAAAGTGGCGGTCGACCAGTGTGGCGAAGGCCCGCTGGTCACCTGTGCCGGAACGCGCCAGCAGGCTGGCATCAGGGACCTGATCCAGACCTGCCAAGTCGCTGCGCACGAGTGTTGCAACCAACACCAACGACCTTTCAGTTTCCCGCCGCCTGCAAATAGGCCTTGCGCCATTGTCCTCTTTTGAAATCCTTGATCTCCGGCATGGTGAGGCCTCCATCCTTGTCCTGGTCCGCACCATTGAACATGGCTTCCAGCACATTGTCGAGTTCGCTCTCGGTGATGGCACCGTCCCCGTTGGCATCAAGAAGGGCCATGATGCGGTCGCGCCGCCGTTTCAGCGCCTCCTGCAATTTTGCGTCAATCTCTGCCACCGTCACGGTCTTGTCGCCATTGCCGTCGATGCGGGCCATGCGCCGGTCGGTCAGGCTGGCAAACTCGGGAAGTTCAATCTTGCCATCCTTGTTGGCGTCGGCGCGGTCAAATGAACCCTTGCCCCGGGGGAAATAGGGTTCATTTGCACGGGCGGGGGCAAAGGCGGGGGCAAGTGCGAATGTACCCGCTGCGGCTGTGATACAAGCCGTTAACAAAAGGCGTTTTTTCACGTTTCTCTCCGTCAAATTGAAGTGTTGATGGGACTGCAAGCCGGCTTACAATCATTGAGACGGAACGGGTGCCCGCATCCGTCGCCCGGCGCACCATTAATTTGCCGAAGGCTGCCCGACCAACTCGTCAAAGATTTCGGCAGCGGCCTCCTGGTGTTCCCGGATGAGGGACTCGGCGATCCCTACGTCAGGCAAGCCGGTGGCGCTGGCAATGGCCCGGTTCAGGCCCGGCATGGCCGTTGTGGGGTCATAGATGCCCTCGACACAGAGCCGCAGGACCTGGGTAATGCGATGGTAAAGATGCGCTGCCTCCAGAAGCAGCCGGGCTGTCTCCGGGTCCAGCAGGTTCGCCTTCGCCAGCGCTTCGAATGCAAACATGGTGTTGCTGTCCAGGACTTCGGGGCGCGCGCTGGCATGGATCAATTGAAGGAACTGCGCGATGAACTCAAGTTCGACGAGTCCGCCCCGCACACGCTTGATGTCCCACGGGCTTGTCGGCTTGTGTTCGCGCAGCATCAGGCTGCGCATCTCCACAACATCCTTGCGGATTTGGACCACGTCCCGTGGCTCAGACAGGAATTCCGACACGGCGCTTTCCACCTCTGCCGTCAGTGTCACATCACCGGCGACGACCCGGGCGCGGGTGAGCGCCAGTTTTTCCCAGGTCCAGGCATTGCCTGCGTGGTAGGTCTTGAAGCTTTCAAAATGAACCGCCATCGGCCCCTTGCTGCCGGACGGCCTGAGGCGCATGTCGACATCGTAGAGTGCGCCTTCAGCGGTTGGTGCCGTGAGGGCGGAAATGAAGCGCTGGGTCAGGCGCTGAAAATAGGATCCTGCAGCCAGTGGCCGCTGTCCGTCCGATTGCAGCACGTCTTCCGCGTGGTCATAGACGAGGATGAGATCAAGATCGGAGCCCGCCGTCATTTCGCGCCCGCCGAGCTTTCCCATGGCGATGATGGCGATGCGCGCCCCTTCGACAATCCCGTGTTTCGCCGCCATGTCGGCCTCGACGGCGCGCAGGAGCTGACCGATGAGAACGTCTGCGATACTGGCGAAAGCTTCGCCCGCATCCTCGGCTGAGACGGTATTGGACAGGACCCTCACTCCCACCCGGAACTGCTGTTCGCGCCCCAGCACGCGGGCGCGGTCCATCGATTCCTCCAGGGAAACCCCGGGAGCGAAGATGCTTTCGGTTGCGGCTTCAAGCTGTGCCCTGCCTGGCACGAACTCGAAAAACCCGGGCTCAAGCACGGCCTCAAGAACGCGGGGCCTGCGGCTCAGGCCTTCGGCAAGCCGTGGCGCCATGCTCAGGATGCGCGCCAAGAGGTCAAGCAACGCAGGCTTCGCCTTCAGCATGGCAAAGAGTTGCACGCCCGTTGGCAGTTTTGACAGAAAGCGGTCGAAGGCCAGGAAGGCAGTGTCGGCATCGCCATCCTGGGCGAGCGCCTTCAACAGCACCGGCATCAATTCGGTCAGGTCGCGGCGCGCGCGCCGGGTGCGGGTTGCGGCGTAGCGCCCGAAGTGCCAGCCACGGATGGTGGCAGATACTTCAGAGGCTTGGCGAAACCCCATGCCTGCCAGTGTTTCAAGAGTGTCGGGGTCATCCTCGCCACCGGTAAAGACAAGGCTGCCGGATGCGCCACCCAGCGTATCGGCGCTTTCAAACAGGCGCGATGAATGCTTCTGGACGGTCTCAAGCGTGTGGCGCAGGTCCCGGGCCAGCGCCTCGCCACCCGCATAGCCGCAGAGTGCCGCATAATTCGCGAAAGCCTCAGGCGCTTTCGGCACAAGGTGGGTCTGCTGGTCGTCGACCATCTGGGCGCGGTGTTCAAGTTTGCGCAGGAACACATAACAGTGCTGCAGGTCTGACGCCGCTTCCGCCGTGATCCATTGGGCCGTTGCCAGCTCCTCAAGCATGGCCAAGGTCGAACGGCCACGCAACGCGGCATTCCTGCCGCCTGCGATCAGCTGCTGGGTCTGCACGAAGAACTCGATTTCGCGGATGCCGCCGCGCCCCAGTTTGAGGTTGTGGCCCTCCACGGCAATGACGCCATGGCCCTTGACCGCGTGGATCTGGCGGATCAGCGACTGCACGTCGGCGATGGCGGCAAAATCCAGGTACTTGCGCCAGATATAGGGTTTGAGACGGTCCAGGAATTCCGCCCCCAGCGCCAGGTCGCCTGCCACCGGCCGGGCCTTGATATAGGCAGCGCGCTCCCAATTCTGGCCGAGGTTCTCATAGTAGTGGGCAGCAGCTTCAATCGAGATCGCCACCTGCGTTGCCCGGGGGTCGGGACGTAGGCGCAGGTCAGTGCGGAAAACATGACCATCGGCATCCAAGTCCTGCAGCAGGGCCACAAGGCGCTTGGTCATGCGGATGAAGACGGTGCCGGGGTCGTGGTCTTCCTTCACCACGGTTGCGGCGGGATCAAACAGCACGATCAAATCAATGTCACTGGAGTAGTTCAGTTCATGGGCGCCGTGCTTTCCCATGGCGAGGACCACATAACCGCAACCTGCGGCCGGATCATTCACGTCCGGCAAGTGGAGTTTGCCCCCTGCGTGAGCCTCGCGCAGCAAGGCATTGACGGCGGCGCGCACCGCCGCATCGGCAAACGTGCTGAGGCCCTGCGTCACCTCCACCACATCCCAGACATTGCCGGTGTCGCAGAGTGCGAGCAGCAGCGCTGCTTCTTTCCGGGCCAGGCGAAGGATTTTTGCGGTCTCACTCACATCGTCCAAAAACGCGGAATTATCCGTTGACTTACAAATCGTTGCGAGACTTTCTTGCGGATCTTGTTCAAGAAAAACGGCAGCCACTTCCGGCTGCCCCATCATGAGGCTGCGCAGAAAGGGAGAGGTTGAAACGAGATTGTCGATCAACGCTTGCGCCTTGCGCAGACGCGCCGCCACGCCGGGTTCGAGATCGGCCCAGAAATGCTCAATGGCCTTGGGATCGGTGCCCAAGGGCCACGGGCCTCGAAGGCGGTCCTGCAACGGGGCGTTCATGGTCCCCGTGATAGAGCATGTCCCGCCAAAGTGTGAAGCGGTTTGGCGGCAAGGACATGCTCCAGAATATTGATTTGGCGCGAGCCTGAGTTCACAAACGAAGTGCAACACCAGATTAAGGTGGTGCCATGGAACGAGATTACCGACATTTCTCATTGGAAGAGCGCTGTGAGATTGCCCGCCTACAGGCCGAAGGGCATTCGATCCGGCAAATCGCTGCAGATTTGGATCGCGCGCCATCGAGCATTGCTCGGGAACTGAAGCGCAACACTGGCAACAGGGTG
>JANPDD010000122.1:0-20170 GCA_031431295.1 Hyphomicrobiales bacterium
CGCAGGGATTGCGGACGGGTAATGCGGAAGCGGAACAGGCGGTCGGTATAGTGCTCAACCTCCGTCACCTGTTCGGCGAGAAGGCCCGGCGGAATGGCGGACGTCGGAGTGGCGGCGGTTGTCTGGTTCATGATGCGCATTGTTCGTTATAAAGAACAAGGCATAGCCGAGGGGTCACCCAGGTGCAAGCAGGAATTCGCCGCGGCGTTCCGCGACACTTTGCACAATGGCGTGATAGACAGTGGCCACGCGGGCCGTGTCGTGGGTATCGGGATGTGACATCAGCCAATAGGTGCGGCGGAACTGCATGGCAGGAAGGATGCGGGTGAGGCCCGGATACTGGGCGGCGGCATAGTCGTGCAGGATGCCGATCCCCTCGCCGGCGCGCACCGCCTCCATCTGGGCCACCACCGAGCCGCACTCATAGTGGCGGCGCATGAGTTTTGCCAATTCGGCCGTATAGTCGAGCGCGCGGGAATAGGTGATGTCCTCCACATAGGTGATGAACAGGCGGTCCTTGAGATCATCGGTGGTCGGAATGGTGCCATGACGCTTGAGGTAGGATTTCGCGGCATAGACCGAGAGCGAGTAGTCCGTGAGTTTGCGGATGATGGCGCGGCCCAGTTTCGGGCGCTCGATCGTCACGATGACATCGGCCTCGCGGCGCGAGAGGGAGAAGGTGCGCGGCAGCGGCACGAGTTGAATGGTGAGATTGGGGTGGCGGTTCGCCAGCGTGGCAAGCCGGGGCGCCAGGTGAAAGGTGCCAAAGCCATCGGGTGCCCCCACCCGCACCACGCCGCTGATGGTGTTTTGCGTTGCGGCGGCGTCTGCCTGCAGCAATTCGGATTCCATGCGCTCAACGCGGGAAAGCAGGCTTTCACCCGCCGGGGTCAAAAGCGTTCCGGTGGTGCGGCGCTGGAACAGCTTCATGCCCATCTGCCCCTCAAGCACATCAAGCCTGCGCGCCACCGTGGCATGGTTGAGGTGCAGGGCCTTGGCCGCGGCCAGGATCTGTCCGGCGCGGGCGATGGCGAGGAAGATGCGAAGATTGTCCCAGTCCATGCATTACTATAATTCTTGCACAACGAAAGCGCAATCCTTGATCTTGCTGTGCATTTCACAAGAGCGCATGTACGGCCATCATTTTGGGAGGAAGACCATGGTCAAGGCAATCAATCATTGGATCAACGGCAAGGAAGTGGCAGGCAAGTGCAGCCGCAAGGGTGCCGTATTCAACCCTGCCACGGGTGAGCAGACAGGCGAGATCACGCTCGCCACCACGGCGGAAATGGATGTGGCGGTACAGGCCGCCCGCGCCGCCTTCCCCGGCTGGGCCAACACTACGCCGCTCCGGCGCTCGCGCATTCTCAACAAGTTTCTCGGTATCATTGATGCGCGTGCCAAGGAACTGGCAGCCCTCATTACGGCTGAACATGGCAAGGTCCTGTCGGACGCTCTTGGCGAAGTGCAGCGCGGCGCTGAAGTCGTCGAGTTCGCCACCGCTGCGCCAACACTTCTCAAGGGCGAATACACAGAGAATGTCGGCACCAAGGTCGATAGCTGGTCGACGCGCCAGCCGCTCGGTGTTGTCGCTGGCATCACACCGTTCAACTTCCCCGCCATGGTGCCCATGTGGATGTTCCCCACGGCACTGGCTGCTGGCAACTGCTTCATCCTGAAGCCATCGGAGCGTGATCCTTCAGCGTCTCTGCTCATTGCCGCCTGGCTGAAGGAAGCTGGCCTTCCCGATGGCGTGTTCAACGTCGTGCATGGCGACAAGGAAGCCGTCGATGCGATCCTGCACCACCCTGGCATTTCCGCCGTGAGCTTCGTGGGTTCAACACCCATTGCCCGCTATATCTATTCAACCGGCACATCGGTCGGAAAGCGTGTGCAGGCTTTGGGTGGTGCCAAGAACCACATGATCATCATGCCCGATGCCGACATGGACCAGGCCGTCGACGCCCTCATGGGTGCCGCATATGGTTCGGCCGGTGAGCGCTGCATGGCGATCTCGGTTGCCGTTCCCGTGGGTGAAGGGACTGCGGAAATCCTACTGAAGAAGCTCGAGCCCAAGGTCCGCGCCCTCAAGATCGGTCCCGGCACGGATGCCGATGCCGACATGGGGCCACTTGTGACGAAGCAGCACTATGACAAGGTGAAGGGTTACATCGACACCGGTGTGAAGGAAGGTGCGAAGCTCGTTGTTGATGGCCGCAGCTTCAAGATGCAGGGCTATGAGGGTGGTTACTTCATGGGCGGCTCGATCTTCGATCACGTCACCACCGACATGACCATTTACAAGGAAGAAATCTTCGGCCCCGTGCTCTCTTTTGTGCGCGCCAAGACCTACAATGAAGCCGCCAAAATGATCAACGACAATGAGTTCGGCAATGGCACCGCGATCTTCACCCGCGACGGTGACGCGGCGCGCGAATTCGCCCAAACCATTCAAGTGGGCATGGTCGGCATCAACGTGCCGATCCCCGTGCCGATGGCGTTCCACTCGTTTGGTGGCTGGAAGGCGTCGCTGTTCGGCGACCATCACATGCATGGGCCGGAAGGAATCCGCTTCTACACCAAGCTGAAGACGGTGACGGCCCGCTGGCCCACCGGCATCCGCGCCGGTGCTGAATTCGTCATGCCGACGATGAAGTGATTTTGGGAAGTAATCTTTGGTTAACCATACTGGTGACAATCAATCCGTCCGATGGCATGAACGCCGTCGGGCGGTTTTGCTGTGGAGATTGTGATGCGGTCAATTGTTTTGGGTACGCTTGTTTCGATGACACTGCTGGCCACACCAGCGCTTGCTGCCACATGCGGCAGCACAGGTGCCGGGTTCGAACGTTGGAAGAAGCAGTTCACCGCCGAAGCCAGGGGCAACGGCATCAAACCCAAAGCCATTTCCGCCCTCATGGGCACGAGCTATGCCACGGCCACGATCCGCGCCGACCGCAACCAGAAAAGCTTCAAATATACCCTCGGCAAATTCATGGCGGCGCGTGGTGCGGATACCATCGTGGCGCAGGGACGGCGCCACAAGGCGGCCAACGCCGCGTTGTTTGCCGCGATCGAAAAGAAGTATGGTGTGCCGGCAGGCCCGCTCATCGCCATCTGGGGCATGGAGACGGGTTTTGGCCGCTTCACCGGATCACAAAACGTGCTCTCGGCCACGGCCACGCTGGCCTATGACTGCCGCCGCACGGAATTCTTCGAGGAACAGCTCTATGCTATGCTGAAATTGGTGGGCTCGGGCCGCGTGTCGGCGAACGCCAAGGGGGCCATGCACGGCGAGTTGGGCCAGACGCAATTCATGCCAAAGAATGTTCTGCTCTATGGCGGCGGCAATCTCAACGGCAAGGAAGCCGCACTTGCGGCAACGGCCCGTTTCCTCGTCGGACATGGCTGGCAGGCGGGCGAAGGCTATCAAAAAGGTCAGCCCAACTATGGCGCCATCCAGGGCTGGAACGCAGCGAAAGTCTACCAACAGGCCATCGCCATCATGGGCAAGCGGATTGACAGGGAGTGATGTCGTGGTGCCACTGTGACAGTGACTTGTTGTTGGCAATGAGGAGCCGCCAGTGAGAGAACACGAAAAAATAGCCCGCGAAGTTCTGGAAATATGGGGTCGGCCTATCCAGATTGCGCCGTTCAGCAAAACTGATGCAGGGATTACGCTTGCTGATGCTTACGAAGTGGCAGGGCACGTCCGTCGGCTGCGGCTGCAGCAGGGAGAGCAGATAGTAGGTCGCAAGATTGGATTCACAAATCAAGCGATCTGGAAAGGCTTTGGGATATCAGCCCCCATTTGGGCTTCAATCTATGATTCGACGGTGCTACGGCTGGTGCACCACGACAGTTTCGTTGTGGACCGCTTTCCAGAGCCTCGAATCGAACCGGAACTTGTGCTGCACTTGGCCAAGAGGCCGGAGCGCGGCATGAGTGTCGAAGAGCTTTCTGCCTGTGTCGATTGGGTCGCAATGGGGTTCGAGATTGTGCACTCCGTTTTCCCAGACTGGTCATTCACGGCTGCAGATGCTGTAGTAGCATTTGGCGTACATAGCGCGCTGTTCATCGGTCCAGAGATGGAATTGCATGGCCCACTACCGAAGTTCAATGTCGTCATGCGCGAAAGCAGTGGGACTGTACGCAATGGACGATCCGCAGACGTATTGGGAGGGCCGATTGAGGCGCTGCACCACTTGCATCAGGAATTGGAACAGGGGGCAAACCCGCTCCCTCTCCAGGCAGGCGAGATCATAACTACCGGCACTCTCACCGAAGCAATGGCTGCAACTGCAGGACAAGTATGGACACTATCTGTGACCGGGCTTTCCTATCCACCCATCCAACTGAAAATGATCTAACCCCAGTCCAACACAACCTTGCCGCTCGCACCCTGCTTCATCAGCGCAAAGCCCTGCGCATAGTCGGCAGCCATGAATCGATGCGTGATGACTTTCCGCACATCGAGGCCCGATTGCAGCATGGCAATCATCTTGTACCAGGTCTCGAACATCTCCCGGCCATAGATGCCCTTGATGGTGAGCGACTTGAAGATGATGCGGTTCCAATCCACAGGTGTGGGCCGAGAGGGAATGCCAAGCATGGCGATCTTGCCGCCCATGATCATGTGATCCACCATCTGGTCGAAGGCGTTGGGTGCGCCTGACATTTCAAGCCCGATGTCAAAGCCTTCCTGCATGTTGAGCCTGGCCATCACATCGCGCAGGTTCTCCTTCGAGACATTGACTGTGACAGCATCGTTCACCTGGTTGCAGAGTGCGAGGCGATAGTCATTCACATCGGTGATCACCACATGGCGCGCACCCACATGGCGGCACACGCTCGCCGCCATGATGCCGATGGGACCGGCCCCCGTGATCAGCACATCTTCACCAATGAGGTCAAAGCTCAGCGCGGTGTGGACGGCGTTGCCGAGCGGATCGAGGATGGCACCAATTTCGTCGTCCACCTCCGGCGGCAGATGGATGGCGTTGAAGGCGGGGAGTTTCAGATATTCGGCGAAGGCACCGGGGAGATTGACGCCAATGCCCTTCGTTTCGGGATCGAGATGAAAATGCCCGGCCCGCGCCATGCGGCTTTTCATGCCAATCAAATGGCCTTCGCCGGAGACCCGGTCTCCCGCCCTCACGGTTCGTACATGCGCGCCCACCTCGACAACGGTTCCGGCAAATTCATGGCCCACCACCATGGGCACGGGAATGGTCTTGCGGGCCCAGTCATCCCATTTCCAGATGTGGAGGTCCGTGCCGCAAATCCCTGTTTTTGCAACTTTAATCAGAATGTCGTCGGGGCCGATCTGGGGCACCGGCTCATCGCGGAGGTCAAGCCCCTCGGCAGCTTCAGTCTTGACGAGGGCTCTCATGTGATCACCTTGAGGGATTTGCCGACGTCCGTGAACGCGGCCACGGCAGCATCTATTTCGGAAACGGAATGGGCAGCGGACATCTGGGTCCGTATGCGGGCTTTTCCCTGTGGCACCACGGGATAGAAAAAGCCGGTCACGTAGAGGCCCTTCTCGTAGAGGGCGGCGGCCATCTCCTGGGCCAGCTTTGCCTCTCCCAGCATGACGGGAATGATCGGGTGTTCGCCCGGCAACAGGTTAAACCCCACCGCGGCCATGGCGGCGCGGAAACGTTGCGCGTTGGCGGTGAGGCGGGCGCGGAGATCGTCGCCCGCTTCGGCAAGGTCGATGGCCGTGATGCTGCCAGCGGCAATGGCAGGCGGCAATGCATTGGAAAAAAGATAGGGACGGCCACGCTGGCGCATGAGATCGACAACGGGTTTTGCCGCGGCGACGTAGCCGCCCATGGAGCCACCCAGCGCCTTGCCGAGCGTGCCAGTGAGAATGTCAACCTTGACACCCGCCCGCGCCGGTGTGCCGCGCCCCTGGGGGCCGACAAAACCTGTCGCATGGCAATCATCGACCATGATGAGGGCATCGTGGCGGTCAGCGAGGTCGCGGATCGATTTCAAGTCAGCGAATGTGCCGTCCATGGAGAAGACGCCATCGGTGACAATGACGATGCGCCGCGCCTTCGCTGATTTGGCAGCCTTGATCTGCGTTTCGAGGTCATTCATGTCGCCATTGGCGAAACGATAGCGTTTTGCCTTTGAAAGCCGAATGCCGTCGATGATGGAGGCATGGTTCAGGGCATCGGAGATGATGGCATCTTCCGCCCCGAAGAGTGGTTCAAACACTGCGCCATTGGCATCGAAACAGGCGGCGAAAAGAATGGAGTCCTCCATCTCAACATAGCCGGCAATGCGGGCCTCAAGCTGGCGGTGCAGGTCGGTGGTGCCGCAGATGAATCGAACACTCGCCATGCCAAAGCCACGGGCGTCCATGGCTGATTTGGCCGCTGCGATGATCCCGGGATGGTTGGCGAGGCCCAAATAATTATTGGCACAGAAATTCGACACCTCGCGGCCTCCCGCCACGCGGATGCGGGCGCCCTGGGGCGAGAGGATCTCGCGCTCGGTCTTCCACAGGGATTGGGCCTTGATGGCGTCAAGTTCGGCGGTGAGTGCGGACAGGGCAGTGCTCATGGGACCTCCTCTGGCGACTATAGCCGAGGCTGGGCGTGGTGCAGTTGAGAATTTTATGCCACGCTTGGCCGCTGGAGCAACGGACGATCAAACCGGAACGATTTGAGAGAGGAAAGTTGCTCCAAAGTATTAATATTGCGCGCAAAGCCTATGGCCAGTTGATCCAACTGGCCGCACGGCGCGCATGGAGGAGACCCGCATGATTGAACGCCTGAACCCCGTGGGTGCGCCAAGACCTGCATCCAACTATGTGCAAGCCGTGCGCCATGACGCTGGCGGCAAACGCCTCGTCATTTCAGGGCAGGTGGGTGTGACGCCGGACGGCCAGGTGCTGGACGGCATGGAGGCACAGCTCCGGCAATGCTGGGCCAATCTTTTTGCGGTGTTAAAGGGTGCCGGGTTTGCGAAGGAACACCTTGTCAAGACAGTGATCTATGTGACACTTCCCGGACAGACGGCACTTTCGCGCCGCATCCGCGACGAGGCCATGGAGGGGCTGCTCACCGCCTCGACCTATATCCAGTGTGCGGGCCTCGCGGCACCGGACCTGCTCTGTGAAATCGAGGGCGAGGCGGTGATGGACTGAACCGTCCTGTCGCTGCCAAATTTTTAGAGCATGTTCCGGCAAAGTTGCATGACTTTGCCGATAAGAACATGCTCCAACATATTGAAGTGGCGCGAATTCTTTTCGATCAGACGGTTCTGTCTGATCGGAAAGCGCGCTAACTGAACCTGTCGGCCCGCGCATTGCCCCAGATGCGGGCAAGTTCGGGGGGTGCGCCCTTCGTCAGCAGCGAACCCGGTTCGGCAAAGGCGAACTGGTCCCACAAGGATTTCACAACGCCGCCGCTGGCGCGGCGCATGATGTGCCAGGGGCGGAGGTCGGCGGGTTTTTCATGCCCCGCCGCCGCCAGCAGTTCCGCCAGTGATTTGATCGTCTCCCGGTGGAAGCTTGCGACGCGCTCTGCCTTGTCGGTTACAACGATGGCGCGCTGGCGCAGCGGGTCCTGGGTGGTGACACCCGTCGGGCAGTGGCCCGTGTGGCAGGTTTGCGCCTGGATGCAACCGACCGCGAACATGAAGCCACGTGCCGCGTTGCACCAGTCCGCACCCAAGGCATGGGTCCGGGCCATGTCAAATCCGGTAATGATTTTTCCCGCCGCTCCGAGGCGGACGCGATCACGCAGGCCGGCACCTGTCAGTGCTGAATGCACGAAGGCAAGCCCGTCACGCAGCGGCATGCCGAGATTGTCGATGAACTCGGCAGGGGCCGCACCTGTGCCGCCTTCCTTGCCATCAACGACGATGAAATCCGGCGCGAAGCCCGTTTCCAGCATGGCCTTGATGATGGCGCAGAATTCGGTGCGGTGGCCGATGCAGAGTTTGAAGCCCACCGGCTTGCCGCCCGACAGGTCCTGCAATTTACGCAGGAAGGCCAGCATTTCGAGGGGGGTGTTGAACGCCGTGTGGCGGGCGGGCGAGATGCAGTCTTCTCCCAGTGGCACGCCGCGGATTTCGGCGATTTCGGCGGTCACCTTGGCCTTGGGCAGCACGCCACCGTGGCCGGGCTTGGCGCCCTGGCTCATTTTCACTTCGATCATCTTGACCTGGGGGCTGCCCGCCGCCTTGGCAAAATGGTCGGCGGAGAATGTGCCATCGGGATTGCGGCAGCCGAAATAGCCGGAACCCACTTCCCAGATGAGGTCGCCGCCATGTTCGCGGTGATAGGGGGATATGGAGCCTTCGCCGGTGTCATGGGCGAAATTGCCGAGCTTGGCGCCCTTGTTGAGGGCGCGGATGGCGTTCGCTGACAATGCGCCGTAGCTCATGGCCGAAATGTTGAAGACCGAGGCCGAATAGGGCTGCTTGCAGTCCGGCCCGCCGATACTGACGCGAAAGAGCTCTGGCGCCACGGAGATGGGCTGCATTGAATGCAGCATCCATTCATGGCCTTCGGAATAGACATCACCCTGCGTGCCGAAGGGTTTCTTGTCGAGCTGTTTCTTGGCGCGCTGATAGACGATGGCGCGCTTCTCGCGCGGGAAAGGCATGCCATCCTGGTCGGATTCAAAAAAATACTGGCGCATCTCCGGCCTGATTTTTTCGAAGAAGAAGCGCAAGTGGCCGATGATGGGATAGTTGCGCAGGATGGCGTGGCGGGTCTGAATGAGGTCGCGAATGCCCACAAAACCCAAGATGACGGCACCAACCAGGGGTATCCACAAGAGGTCATACATCCATGGCATGGCGGCAATGGCCACGGCCAGCAGAACTGCGGTGGCGAGCGACACTGTGAGGGCGAAAAAGCGGCCCTGGAGCAAATTGTGGATCATGGGCTTGAGCGCCGAGGCCTCCCTGTAAGCCCCGTCAGTTTGGCACCATGTCGTGACCCTCTGTCAATGCAGGGTTCGTGCCAGCCATGTCGCCGAGGCAGCCTTCAACCGCCGGCAATTCGTGGCAGCAGGTAGATTTCAGCACCTTCCGGCAGGGCAGTGTCCCACTGGTCCCTGAAGATGCGGCCATTGATCGAAACCGCTATGCCGCGCTTCAGGAAGGGTGCGAAGCCAGGATAGGTTTCATTCAGGATGCGGAACAGCTGGCGAATATCCTTCGCCTCCACAAAGACGGAGGGCTCCCCGCCAAAGACTGGCCGGAGTGCCCCCCAGAAATGTATTTCGTGCTTTGCTGTCACCGGGACTGTACCCGCTATTTTGACTTTCCCTTGATGGCCTTCAACACGCGGGGCGGAGACATGGGGACATGGGTCAAGCGCACGCCTGCCGCATTGGACAGCGCGTTGGCAACGGCCGCCAGTGGCGGCACGATCGAGGTTTCGCCGACGCCGCGCACACCATAGGGATGGTTCGGGTTTGGAATTTCGAGGATCTGCGTGTCGATCATCGGCAGGTCGGAACAGACAGGGATGCGGTAGTCAAGGAAGCCGGCATTCTGCAGGCGGCCATCCTTGCCATAGACGTATTCCTCGTTGAGGGCCCAACCGATGCCCTGTGCGGCACCGCCCTGGTATTGGCCTTCAACGTAGGTCGGGTGCACGGCCTTGCCCGCATCCTGGATCACCGTATAGCGCTTGACGCGGGCAGCACCGGTTTCGCTGTCCACTTCAATGTCGCAAATGTGGGTGGCAAAGGAAACGCCTGCGCCATCGGCAACGGTTTCGTTGTGACCGGCGATGGGGCCGCCGGTATTGCCGGATTCAGCCGCGATTTCGGCGAGCGACAGGGGTGCGAGATTGCCCTGGTTTGCGCCCTTCGCCTTGGCGTGGCCGTCCTCCCAGATGACATCATCAACAGGAATGTCCCACATCTTCGCCGCCCGCTCGCGCATGACGCCGATGGCATTGCGCGCCGCAAAGACTGTTGCCATGCCGGACGAAAACGTGCCACGGCTGCCGTCGGTCATGTCATTGTGACCCAGCGTGCCGGTGTCGCCAATATTGCATCTGATGTGTTCGTACGAAACGCCGAGTTCCTCTGCTGCGATGAGCGACAGCGAGGCGCGTGAACCGCCGACATCAATGGTGCCGACCGTCAACGTCACCGAGCCATCCATGCCGATGTTGATGGACGAGCAGGTCTGGCCACCAAAATTGAACCAGAAGCCGCACGCCATGCCACGACCCTGGTTCTTGCCCAGCGGTGCTTTCATGTGCGGGTGTTTGCGGGCTGCTTCGAGTGTCGGGCCAATGCCGATTGGACCATAGACGGGGCCATAGGACGAGCGCGTACCCTGCTTGGCGGCATTCTTGATCCGGAAATCAAGGGCGTCCATGCCGATTTTGTGGGCCAGTTCGTCGATCAGGCTTTCCACCGCAAAGGCGGCCATGGGGGCCGAAGGTGCGCGGTAGGCGGCAACCTTGGGGCGATTGACCAACACATCAAAACCAACGGTCTTGACGTTTTTTAGGTCATAACAGGCAAAGGCGGTCTTGGCACCGAGTTCGGCCCAGTCGCCGTAATAGGGACCGCAGGTATAACGCAGTTCGGCCTCGGCAGCGACGATCGTACCGTCCTTCCTGGCGCCGATCTTCACGTCAATCGATGTGGCACTGGTGGGCCCCGAGGCACGGAACACCTCTTCGCGGGTCATCACCAGCTTGACCGGCCGGTTGGCCTTGCGCGACAAGGCAAGTGCTACCGGTTCCGTCCACACATGGGTCTTGCCGCCGAAGCCGCCGCCGATTTCAGACGCCGTGACACGCAGCTTTGAAGCGTCCATGCCCAGTAGCTGGGCGCATTGGTTGCGATAGACAAAGTGGCCCTGGGTGCAGACCCAAAGCTCGCCTTGGCCGTCTGGTCCGACATTGGCCACGCAGGCGTGCGGCTCAATATAGCCCTGGTGGGTTTGCTCCGTCTTGTAGGAGCGCGAGATCACGACATCCGCCTGCTTGAAGCCTGCCTCCACGTCGCCATGGCCATATTCGCTGCGCATGGCGATGTTGGAAGGCTTGGCGGGCTTTGGTTCCACGCCACGGGTGAACACATGGTCATGCAACACAGGTGCCGAGGGCTTCATCGCCTCGTCAACATCGGTGACATGGGGCAGGACTTGGTAGTCGACCTTGATCAGTTTCAGCGCCGCCTTTGCTGTTGCGGCATCGACGGCCGCAACCGCAGCCACGGCGTGGCCATCGTAAAACACCTTGCCGCGGGCCATGCAGTTTTCAAGAATGGCAAACATGCCCTTGTCGCCAGCGGTCAGGTCAGGCAAGTCGGCGGAGGTGATGACGGCTTTGACGCCCGGCAGTTTCTCGGCTTTTGACGTGTCGATTTTTTTGATCCGGGCATGGGCGTGGGGCGAACGCAGCACCAGTCCGACGAGCTGGCCCGGAGCATTGAAATCGGCGCCATACTTGGCCCGGCCCGTCACCTTGTCGACGCCATCGGGGCGCAGCGGCCTGGTGCCGACCTGCTTGAATGTCTGGTTGGTGAATGATGTGTCGAGTGGCATCTTATGCGCTCCTCATGTCTTTGGCGGCGGCCTGGACGGCGCGCACGATCTTGTCATAGCCGGTGCAGCGGCAGAGATTGCCGGCAAGGCCGAAGCGGATTTCCTCTTCGGAAGGATTGGCGTTCTTGCGCAGCAGCGCCTGTGCCGCCATCAGGAAGCCAGGTGTGCAAATTCCGCACTGCAATGCAGCGCCTTCAATGAAGTGCTGCTGCAGGGGATGCAATGTGGTGCCGTTTGCCATGCCCTCAATTGTCTCAAGCGATTTTCCATCCATCTCGGCACCGAGGACGAGGCAGGAACAGACAAGGCGGCCATCCAGGATCACAGAGCAGGCGCCGCAGTCGCCGGTGCCGCAGCCTTCCTTGGCGCCCGTCAGGCCCAACCGGTTGCGCAGGACGTCGAGCAACGTTTCTTCAGGCGGACAGACAAATTCCACCGCATCGCCGTTGATTGTGGTCTTGACCAATACTGACATTTTCAATTGCCTCCTGCCCGGGCATAGGCAATTTCAGCGGCGCGCCGCGCCAACACACCTGCCACATCTTTTCTGTATTCCACGGTGCCGCGCTTGTCGTCGATCGGGCGGCAGGCGCCTGTTGCCGCAGCGGCAAGCCTGGCCTTGGCCGCCTCATCAAGCGTGCTGCCAATGATTGCCTTGGCCGCCTCCTTGACCAGCAGCACCGTCGGGGCAACGGCACCCAATGTCACGCGGGCAGCCGTGATGACGCCCTTGGCGTTCAGCGTCAAACTGACGCCCGCACTCACAACCGCGATATCCATTTCGGTGCGCGGAATGAAGCGGAGATAGGCATCGGAAGTGCGGGCGGGTTTTTTCGGAAGTTCAATGGCGGTGATGAACTCGCCCTTCTTCAACGCTGTGCGGCCAACGCCCGTCGGTACATCTTCAACGGCCAGCTTGCGGCTGCCTTTGGGTCCGGAAATGACCACCTTTGCGCCAGCCGCCACAAGTGCCGGAACCGAATCGGCCGCAGGTGAAGCATTGCAAAGATTTCCTGCCATGGTGCAGCGGCCCTGCACCTGCTTTGAACCGATGAGGTTTGCGGCCTCGACAACACCGGGCCAGGCCTTCAGCAGAGCCTTGTCTTCGTTCAGGGCGGCGCAGGGCACGCCCGCGCCGATGACAAAGCCGGAGGTTGATTTCCTGATGTCGAGAATGCCCTTGATGCGCTTGATATCAACCACAAGGTCGGGCTCAAGCACGCCGGATTTCATTTTCACCAACAAATCCGTGCCGCCGGCCAGAATGAAGGCCTTGCCTTTTTCCCTGCTCAGCAGAGAGATGGCATCCTTGGTTGTGCCCGGGGATTCATATCGCATTCTTCACCTATCGGATTGAAACATTCAGTTTGGGCTGTGTCAGGGGTTTTGGTCAACAGGCCCCACCATTGCTTTGTACAGTCGCCCGCGTCAACTGCATTGCAGTCCGGCGGCGTGTTGCCGCAGATCAATCTGGTCCGGTGTCAGCCGCTATGGTCAGGGTGGCCCCCGCCTCCCGCAGGGCATGTGCCAGTTCCAGTGGTGGAGCGGCATCGGTGATGAGGCGATTGATATCCGCATAGGCGCAGACCTTGACCAGTGCGGTCCGCCCGAATTTGCTTGCATCGGCCAGAATGATGCGATTGTCGGCGCGTGACAGCGCCATGCGGGCCAGTTCCGCTTCCTCAAACGCCATGTCCATGGGGCCATCGACGGAATGCAGCGCTGCAATGGAAATGAACGTGTGCCGGACGCGGAAGCGGGCGATGAATTCGACCGCTGCCGGGCCAAAGGCAGCACCGCTGTCAGGCTTCAGCTCGCCGCCAGCCATATAGACACGGTTGCCGTTGACGGTTGCCAGTGTGCGGGCGATGTCCGATGAGTTGGTCACCACGGTAAGGCCGCGGCGGCTGCGCAGTTCCTGGGCGAATATGCTGGTGGTTGTTCCGGTATCAATGATGAGGCTGTCACCATCTTCTACAAGGCCAACCGCAGTCTTGGCGATGCGGCGCTTGGCGTCGGCATTCTCGCGCATGCGCCGCTCATAGGGTGCTTCACCCACCTGATGAGGCAGGGCAAGCGCGCCGTGCAACTTCAGGATATCGCCGCGCCGCTCCAGCGCCTTGGCATCGCGCCGGATCGTTTCCTCCGAGACCCCAAGGACCGACGCCAGGTCTGCCACGGTCATGCTGCCGTGCTGGGCAATCTGCCCCATGACCTGGCCCAGCCTGACCGAAATTTTGTTGTTTTTCATTTTGAATCGCTTGTCCTGCGGGACGTTTATGGCAAACTACCACAATAATAGACACATTTTTCGTAGTTATCAACAAAAACGCGCAGAAATTCAACAAAACTGTTGACGTGCGGCGGCGCATGGCGCATGTTTCATGTGTGTTCGGACATCAATCATGCTCGGACATTCCTGGTGCCGCTCTCCTCAACGGGCGCCTCCACTGCCGGAGTACGCCCCCGTCAGGCAGAAGAGGTGGCCAGCGCGAGCTGGCGGTGGCTGCCAGGCAACTTTTCCATTTGGTCCAACCTGCAAATGTGGGGGCATTTTTTTGCCCATGACTGATTTTGAAGCGACGGTGCGCGCGCTGCCCTTTTGGCAAGGCATCAAATCAGTCGTGCCGCTCCATGGCGGCGTCAGCAACGCCGCATTTGTGGTGGAAGACCAGCAGGGCCGATTTGTCGCAAGGATCGGCCAGGATTATCCGTTCCACCAGGTTGAACGCCGGCGGGAGGCTGAGGCGCACCGGGCGGGTTTTGCCGCCGGCCTTTCACCGGAAATGATCTATGCACAGGGCGGGGTGATGATCGTGCGTCATCTCGTTGCAAAGACCTATGCTGAAGCCGACGTCAGGGCCGATTGGCAAAGCTGCCTCGACCTGGTTTGCCGCTGCCACGCCGGGATGGCGCAGCGCATTCGTGGCCAGGCGGCCATGTTCTGGGTTTTCCAGATCCTGCGCGACTATGCCGAGACCCTGCGCGCGGCGAAGCATCGCGAAAGCGGGAATTTGCCGCACTGGCTGGACATTGCCGGTGCGCTGGAGGCGGCCCAGATGCCGCTGCCCGTCATCTTCGGGCACCACGACCTCTTGGCCGGCAATTTTCTCCATGACGGCAATCGCCTGTGGCTGATTGACTGGGAATATGGAGCCTTTGGCACGGCCATGTTTGATCTCGCCAATCTTGCCGCCGCCAACGGGCTTTCCAAGTCTGCAGAGCAGGACATGCTCACGGCCTATTTCGGCAAGGCACCGGACCTTGCGACGCACAGGGCCTATGCCGCCATGAAGGTTGCCGCGGCACTGCGCGAAGCCCTGTGGGGCATGGTATCAGAACTTTATCTCGCCGCACCCGGTGTCGACTATGCCGCCTATGCGGCGGAACACATCCAGCGGTTCCGGAATTTCCATGCAGACTACCAAAAGGATTTTCGCTGATCATGGCCGTCACTTTGCCTTCGCATGCCGATGTTGTCGTGATTGGGGGAGGCATCATCGGATGTTCGACGGCTTATCACCTGGCGCGAGACCACAAACTGGGCGTGGTCCTGCTGGAGCAGAACCGGCTGACGTCCGGCTCGACCTGGCATGCGGCGGGGTTGGTTGGGCAGTTGCGCTCGTCCGCCTCAATCACGCAGGTTCTCAAATATTCCGTCGATCTCTACACCAAGCTTGAGGCCGAAACCGGCCTGCAGACAGGCTGGAAAATGTCTGGCTGCCTCAGGCTCGCGACAAACGCGGACCGCTGGATCGAATACAAGCGCCTGGCGACAACGGCACAGAGTTTTGGCATGGACATGCATCTGCTCTCGCCGCAGGAGGTGAAAAAGCTCTGGCCGCTCTTGGATGTCGGCGATCTCGTGGGCGCATCCTTTCTTCCGACAGATGGCCAGGCCTCGCCCTCCGACATCACCCAGGCTCTGGCCAAGGGTGCTCGCATGCATGGCGCACGCATTGTCGAGGGTGTGCGGGTCTCAGGCTTCAACATGAGCGGCAACCGCATCAGCGCCGTGCACACCTCGCTTGGCATGATCACCTGTGACAAGGTTGTGAATTGTGCCGGCATGTGGGCCCGCGATGTGGGGCAGATGGCCAATGTCGTGGTGCCGTTGCAGCCGGTCAAGCACCAATACGTCATAACCGAAAAAATTCCGGGCCTCTCGCCCAATGCGGCGACCATCCGCGATCCGGATCTTCGCACCTACTTCAAGGAGGAAGTGGGCGGCCTGGTGTTTGGCGGCTATGAGCCGAACCCCATTGCCTGGACCGAGAGCGAGGTGCCTTCGTCATTCGAATTCCAGTTGTTCGACGATGATTTTGACCATTTCGAACAGCACATGCTCGCGGCCCTCAAACGCATTCCCGCCCTGGCGCACTGCGGCATCAAAAAGATGATCAACGGTCCGGAGAGTTTCACGCCGGATGGCAATTTCATACTCGGCAAGGCCGGTGAATGCGCCAACATGTTTGTTGGCGCGGGCTTCAACGCCTTTGGCATTGCGTCCGGCGGAGGTGCTGGCTGGGTGCTGGCAGACTGGACTGCCCGTGACGAAGCGCCCATGGACCTGTGGGCCGTTGATATCCGGCGCTTCGCGAACCTGCATGCGGACCGGCGTTTTGTGGCAGCGCGCACGCTTGAATCCTATGGCAAGCACTATACGGTCGCCTTTCCCCATGAGGAATCCGAAAGCGGCAGGCCCGGCATCGTGTCGCCGCTCTATCAGCGCCTGAAGGAAAAGGGCGCCTGCTTTGGCTCGAAGCTGGGTTGGGAGCGTCCGAACTGGTTTGCCCCCGCCGGCGTGGGGCCGCGTGATCACTATGCCATGGGGCGGCAGAACTGGTTTGCCCATGTCGGTGCCGAACACCTGGCAGTGCGCGAAGCCGCCGGCCTCTTTGACCAGTCCTCCTTCGCCAAGTTCGAAATGCGGGGCAGGCAGGCCACGGCAGCACTCGAACGCATGTGTGCAAACCGCATTGCCAAGCCAGTGGGCGGTGTCACCTACACGCAATTGCTCAACAGCCGCGGCGGAATTGAGTGTGATCTGACCGTCACGCGCCTTGCCGACGACCACTACTACATTGTCACCGGCACCGGCTTTCGCAACCATGATTTCAACTGGATCAAGGATCATGCGCCACGCGGGTCCGACTGCGCCCTGCGCGATGTGACCGACGCCTGGGGCACACTTGTCCTGATGGGGCCTGCGGCCCGCAGCATCCTGCAGGAAGTGACCGAGGCCGACGTATCGAACAACGGTTTTCCCTTCGCCCAGCACCGGACCATCGCCATTGCCGGTGTGGCGGTGAGGGCGCTTCGCATTACCTATGTGGGTGAACTCGGTTGGGAACTGCACATACCCATGGACGGCATCGCCACCGTCTATGACGCCGTCATTGCGGCAGGCGAACCCAAGGGGCTTCACCTTGCAGGCTATCGTGCCATTGAGTCGTTGCGGCTCGAGAAGGGCTACCGCGCCTGGTCATCCGACATCACGCCCAATGACACGCCCTTTGAGGCGGGCCTGGGCTGGGCCGTCAAAATGAAATCGGATACGGACTTCACCGGGCGTGCGGCACTGGAAAAGCAATTGAACAATCCCCTGCGCAAGGTGCTGACCGGATTTACCACGGAACGCGAAGACGTTGTTCTGCTGGGGCGCGAAACAATTTTGCGGGACGGCACATTTGCGGGCTATCTCACCAGCGGCGGCTATGGCTACAGCGTGGGAAAGCCCATTGGCTATGGCTATGTTCGCAATGCCGAGGGCATCAGCAGCGAAGAAGTGCTGTCGGGCCGTTACGAACTGGTTGTGGCCAAAGACGTAGTCAAGGCCAGGCCACATCTTGCGCCGCTTCACGACCCGTCAAACAGCCGGATCAAAGCCTGATCACGTCAATTCGGCACGAACGTCTTCGGCCACCAACGCGGCATCGCGCTGCGCCGGATCGCCAAAGCCGCCGCCGCCAGGCAGTTCGACGACTAGTGCATCGCCGCGCGGAACGATGTGCATGCCCTTGTCCGGCAGAAGCGCGCCTGTGCCAAGGCGGGCAAGACCCTTGTTGCCAGGTCCGCCGCCCTCGCGCCCGCGCGCGGCATTGTGGATGCGGTCAAACGTCGCCGCCGATATGGCAAAGGGGGCGGCTTCGCGGTTCTCAATGATGATGCGCTGGCCGAGGCCGCCACGATACTTTCCGGCGCCACCTGAGCCTTTCAGATACTGCTTCTCGCGGAACCACAATGGACACTGGCCTTCGGTGATCTCCACCGGAATGGAACCCACGCCGGAGGGAAACGCCATGGTTGACAGTCCGTCCTTTGTCGGCCTTGCCCCCATGCCGCCGAGGCCAATGGAAATCACGCTGAAAGGGGATGCGTTTTTCGTTTCCCCGGCGGAAACCCGTCCGTGAGCGGAGTAAAGCGAGAGGATCCAGATGGGGCCTGCGCTTTCGGCCTGCACTTTTCCGGGCAGCGCCTGTGCCAGGCAGCCGAAAACACAATCCGCCAGCATTTGCCCCACCACGTGCCGGGCGGTGACGGGCGATGGCCTGACCGGATCAACAACGGATCCCGGCTCGGTTTTCATGTCAAACACCGATAGGGAACCGATGTTGTTGGGCACATGGGGCGCTATCACCGCCTTCAAGCCGAAGACCGCATAGGCCAACGTGTAGGTGCGCGGGCTGTTGATGCCGAAAAGCGAAGCGGGCGAAGTTCCCGCGAAATCGATCAGGACCTTGCCGTTCGCGATGGTGAGCTGGCAGCGCAGCGTCAGTTCGCGCTCATAGCCGTCAAGCGTCATCTCATAGGTCCAGGAACCTTCCGGCAAGGCCTTGATGGCGTCGCGTGCGCCTTTTTCGGAGCGTGTGAGAATGTGGTTGGCAAGCGGATCGAGGGTGACGAGGCTGAACTCGTCCATCATAGCGGTGAGCCGCCTCGCACCCGTGTCATTGGCGGATATGAGCGAGAGTATATCGCCCTTGACTTCGATGGGGCTTCTTGAGTTGGCGAGAATGACGTCCAGGAGGTCGCTGTTAAACTTTCCAGCCTTGCGGATCGCAAGGTGGGGAACCAGCGTTCCTTCTTCAAATGACGAGTTGGCCTTGGCGGTCATGCCGACGCCGCCCACGTCGATCACGTGGCAGGTCGAGGCAAAGAAGGCGACGAGCCTGCCGCGGTGGAACACCGGCGTCATCATCACATAGTCAAAAAGATGGCCGGTGCCGAGCCATGGGTCGTTGGTGATGTAGACATCGCCCGGCTTCATGGCCGCAGGTGGATACTTTTCAAAAAAATGCGCAACGGCGGTGGCCATGGTATTCACGTGGCCCGGTGTTCCCGTCATGGCCTGGGCGATCATGCGGCCCTTCACGTCATAGACGCCCGCCGACAGGTCGCCCGCCTCACGGGTGATGGTGCCGAAGGCGGTGCGCAGCAGGGATTGCGCCTGCTCCTCGACGACGGCGATGAGGCGGTTCCACATCACCTGGGTGCGGATGGCGTCCAGCGCACTGCGTGCGCTTGATGAGCTTGGTCTGCGCGCTGCCCGCGCGGGGGCTTTGCGGCTCATGGGCGTTGCTCCAGATGAATGTAACCCGCGGCATCGATGCGGGCGGAAAAACGCGGGGTCACAATGGTCGAGGTTTCGTGTTCGGCAATGATGGCGGGACCGGGGATCACGGTTCCGGGGGCGAGATCAAAACGCCAATGAACCGGTGTTGCAAGCGCCTTGCCCGTGGCCCGGTCATGAACCCTGCGGTTGCGTTGGGATGGCGGGGGCTTTCGTTTTGCGACTTTGGCAATGGCCGAGGGGGGCTTCACCGGCAGAGAGACCGTCACCGACCAGGTGATGGCCTCGGCGCGCTGGTTGGGGATGGTGAGGCCATAGACGGCCCCATAGGCCTTCTCAAACAGTGTTTTGAATAATTTCCCATCATGGTCATAAAATCTCCGCATTGGCATGGTGACCTGTATTTCATGACCCTGGCCCTCATATCTGCAATCCACCACCAGCTTTACCGTTGGCTTTGCATTTTCCAGCACGTGCTTCAGTACTGGCGCGACGATGGCGCTTGCCGCCTGCAGCATGGCGTCCAGCAGGTGATTGGCGCGGTCAGCATCAAAATCATCAAGGCTGATGGCGGCACTCCGCGTCACCTCATAGGCGATGGGTGCCTGCAGGAAGCCGATGGCCGAGCCGACGCCCGCACCTTTCGGCACATTGATGTGGCGGATGCCGAGATTCTCGGCGAGGCGGCAGGCATGCAGCGGCGCTCCACCTCCAAAGGCGATCATGGTCGTCTACGCAATGTCCTTGACGCGTTCAATGGCGTGGACGCGGGCCGCGTTGGCCATGTTTTCCTCGATGATTTCAGCAACGCCTGCTGCGGGCCATTGCCCGTCAAGACCAAGCGGCTTGCCAATGTCGCGGGCAAGCGCTGCGCTGGCGGCCGCCTCATCAAGGGCAATCTTGCCGCCCGCAAAATGCTGCGGGTCGATTTTTCCAAGTGCCACATTGGCATCCGTCACCGTGGGCGATTGTCCACCACGGCCATAGGCCACGGGGCCAGGCGTCGAGCCTGCGCTGTCAGGCCCAACGGTCAGCCGTCCGAGCTTGTCGATC
>JANPDD010000123.1:0-2672 GCA_031431295.1 Hyphomicrobiales bacterium
AGGATGGGTTGCAGCTACCTGGGCTTGTCGCCTTGGTGCCAACAACGGACTCGGCATGATGGTTCCTCAGACTGTGTCGTGGCGGAGCCAGTGCCTCACGGGCAGTCCCATAGGGCGAGGCACTGCGTCAGTGTGCCAGCGTTGATGGCTAACGGCTGCATTCAGCGGCTCTCACCTGCGCCAGACCCCATCTGAAGGCGCCCTTCCTCGTCACCAATGCCGACGACCTGCTGGATCGCGCTGACCTCGAGCAGCTCATCAACCACGACTATGCCCTGTTGGTGAGTGAAAGCGAAAAGCCGGAACTTTTCGGTGTCATCGCCCTCAATGAGGACGGCACGCTCAAATCGATCATCGAGAAACCGGCCCAGCCGGAAACAAATCTGGTCTTCACCGGCGCTGCCGTGCTGGCACCCGGATTTTTTGATTTTGCGCCGGCCCAGGGTCAAAACCGGGGCCTTGGCGAAGTCTATCTCGCAGGCCAGGTCACGCGCTGCGCGCAGCACCACAGATTTGGCGTTGTCAGGGCCAGTTTCTGGCTGCCGATCGGGACTGTCGAGCATATCGCCCGGGCCGAGGCGGCGCTGGCGCAGCGGCAGACCCACACCTGAACCCAAAATGAACGCCCGCTTCAGCAGCGGTAAAGCACCAGTCGGTTAATCAGTTGTCATCGAAACACGCCACCCTGACCTGACAACCTGACCTGGATGAAAACCATGACAACCTCGACACTTCTTGAAATGACCGCCCGCCAGAACCGCAGCCTGTTTGTGCGTCTGACCACGGATGTGCGCAATGCCATGGAACGCCGGGCCGTGCGCCGCCAGCTTTTGAAGTTTGACGACCACCTGCTCCGCGACATTGGCTTGACGCGTCAGTCCCGGCTGTTCGACGAATTCTGAATTCCGGCGGCCGCGCCTGCTTGGAGCAGCCTGCCAGCGGTCAACTAGCGCGCTTTCCGGTCAGACAGAACCGTCTGATCGAAAAGAATTCGCGCCACTTCAATATGTTGGAGCATGTTCTTATCGGCAAAGTCATGCAACTTTGCCGGAACATGCTCTAGCCTTTGAGGCTCGGCCCCGGGACCGGCGGAACGAAGGACCCGTTGCGGGCCTGATGCCACGCACAATGTCATTCATGCGCGCCAAGACCTTGCTGCTGTGATCAATTGTGGGAGCGGGATCATCCGCCGGGAGGGGCGAGGGCTGGCCGTTCTTGTGAAAAAGAAGTGCCTGCGAGGCGGGGTCGGTGAGGTCAAGCAGCGTCATGGGTACAACTCCTGTTTACTGCCGCCCCGCAAGATCCCGTCGCCACGGACCCGCCATCCACTCAGCCCGCAAAATATGGCATTGGTATTTCAGAACTGCGATTTTCTTGTGCCGACCGCCTTTGTCTCAACGCATGCAGGTTTCTGAGCGCCCGTTGCTGCCGTCCCATTCTGGTCACGTCACATTCTGGTCACGTTCTGGGGGCCGGCCCCGTGGAGGCTCGCACCACAAGATCGACCGGCCACACTTCGCTTGGCAACGGGGCATCTGGCTCGCGCAGTTGTTGGATCACCAGTTCAACAACACGTTTCCCTGCCGCGCCAATTGATGACTGTGTGGCCGTCAACGGCGGATCAAATGTCTCAGCCCGGACATCGGCCAGTCTGTCGTCATGGGCGATAAGCGAAACATCCTCACCAATTTTGAGCTGCAGAGATTGCGCGGCGCGCTTGACGCCCATGGCTTGCGCAATCGACGAACAGAGAAACGCCGTCGGGCGATCATCGGACGGGAGCCTCAGCATGCGCGCGGCTTCCGCTTCGCCATAGTTCTCGGTCATCACGCCCCCGCACAGGTGTTCGGCCCTCGGCGTCAAACCTTTCATGGTCAGGGCTTCGCGGTAACCACTTTCGCGGTCGGCAGCGAAATTGAAGCGGCGGTCTCCATTGATGAGGGCAATGCGGGTATGACCAAGGTCGCACAGAAAACGCGTGGCCTGCAGAAAGGCACTGCGGTTGTCGATATCGAGGGTTGCGTAAGGAACACTGGAGCGGGTGCGCCCATGCAGGACGAACGGCATGTTGAGCGAGCGCAGAAGACCGAGCCGTGGATCGGCAATCAAAGGGCTGGACAGGATCATCGCATCAACGCGGGCCGACCTGACAGCGCGGCGATAGACAGCCTCTTCGGTTTGTGCGCCCCGCGCCATGGCGAGTGTGATGTCATAGCCAAGGTCGGAGGCCTGTTCGACGCAGCACCCGAGGAACTCGGTGAAGATCAGGTCACTCAACATGTTGCGCTCCCGCGGGAACACCAGGCCAAGCGTGCCGGATTGTCCGGTTGCCAAGCGCCGCGCCGCCGCTGAAGGTCGATAGCCATGCAACTCGGCAGCAGCCCGCACGCGTGTGCGGGTTCTTTCGGAAACTTCCGGAAAGCCGTTCAAAGCCCGGCTGACGGTTGTTTGGGAGAGGTCAAGCAGCAATGAAAGGTCACGCAAGTTCATGGGTTTGCACCATGCCACAACTTTAAAGCGCTTTCAAATAAAGAGACAACACGTCCCTGAAACTCTTTCAGCGCACCCGCGAAAGAAATTGTGCGTTGCAACATTAGCGCAACGGACGACCAAATCGGAACGATTTGAGAGAGGAAAGTTGCGCCAAGATATTGATTTACGAGCATCGTTTT
>JANPDD010000124.1:0-18291 GCA_031431295.1 Hyphomicrobiales bacterium
TCCTCGCGCTTGTCGATGACCATGCAGCCCGGCGCCTCGCGCAGGATGTCGCGGGCTTCATCGGCAGTGATCGGCTGCTCGAACTCGATGTTGATGGCCTCTGAGTGGCCAACAAACACCGGCACGCGCACACACGTCGCCGTCACCTTGATCTTGGGGTCAAGAATCTTCTTGGTCTCCACAACCAACTTCCATTCTTCCTTGGTATCACCGGAGTCCAGAAACACATCAATATGGGGAATGACGTTAAAGGCAATCTGCTTGGGGAATTTGTGGGGTGTGGGGGAATCGGTGACGAAAATGCCCTTGGTCTGGTTCCATAATTCGTCCGAGCCTTCCTTGCCTGCGCCCGACACGGATTGGTAGGTCGCGACCACCACGCGCCTGATTTTGGCCGCATCGTGCAGGGGCTTAAGGGCCACCACCATTTGGGCGGTTGAACAGTTGGGGTTGGCGATGATGTTCTTGCGGGTCTTGCGCGCCATGTACTCGCCGAGCACATCGGCATTCACTTCCGGAACGACGAGTGGAACTTCCGGGTCGTAGCGCCAGCATGAGGAATTGTCGATGACAATGCAGCCCATGGCGCCGATCCTCGGCGACCACTCCTTCGACACCGAAGAACCCGCCGACATGACGCAGAAATCCATCCTGGAGAAATCAAACGTCTCAAGGTCCTTGCACTTCAGAACCCGGTCACCGAAACTCACTTCGACGCCGATTGATTTCCGCGACGCAATGGCATGGACCTCGTCAATCGGAAACTCCCGTTCCGCCAGAATGTTCAACATTTCGCGGCCGACGTTTCCCGTCGCGCCGACCACGGCAACCTTGTAACCCTGAGTGCTCATTTGGGGGAACTCCTGAAGTCTTTTCTGCTGGCTCCCCGCAGGGCCTTGCGCGCCCGGCTTGCCAAAAAGGCATCGCCGCCACCCCTCGCGGGGGATGGGGCCCGAGGGATGACGCTAAACCGTTTTGGTTTTTGTCGTCGTGAACATGGCAGGGCTCATAGGCAGAGAGGCTTTCCCTGTCAACATGGCGCTTTTGGAGTCTTGCCGCGCGCGGCACCCTGGACTGGCGCCGCGTTTGAGGGGGTTGGCAGTGGCGCTGCCGTCAGCTAAGAGCCCGCCCACGACCAGAGGCTTTCCCCTCAAATGCGGAGAGGTGGCAGAGTGGTCGATCGCGTCGCACTCGAAATGCGAAGTACGCGCAAGTGTACCGGGGGTTCGAATCCCCCCCTCTCCGCCATTCATTCCTATAAGTTATTGATTATCAAGATTTAATCGGAGTGCACACAAAGGCTGGTTGCGGGGCATTGCAGGTGGCCGCCGTGATGAAGTCGGCAGGCTTGGGTTCCGAGGCCGGGGTGGTGTTGTCCATGGCCACGAGCCGTTGCACCGCCTGGGCCTCCGGTCTCTGCGCATGCCGCGGCCCTTAAGTCCACATTAACTTCGCAACAATATGGTGGAGGCAGCGTTAACAGCGTGGAGCCAACCGCAGCTGCCCCATTGGGCTTGGCTGAAGTGGGTGGACAAGTGGGCGAACCGTGATTTCTGCCGAAGTTTGCGGCAGGCAAATCAGGCTGCTGGGGGGCTGCCTGGGCTCTTTGAGCAGAGGATGGCATGAAAACTGAATTTCTCCGGCGCATGAACCTCGGCCACAAGATGGCGCTTATTGCCGCCGGATTTTCAATACCTATCCTGTTGCTGTCTGGACTGCACGCGAAGAAGTTCAGTGCGGAGATAAATCAGGCCAACAGCGAATTGGGCGGCCTCGCCGACCTTGGGGCATTGTGGCCGGTGTTTCATGCAGCAGCGGCATCCGAATTCCTTGGTGAGGCAAAGGGCCGCGACGCTGGTGCGGCCAAGGCGGTCGAAGCCTTGGCGGTTGCCAACGATACAAATCCTTGGCTGAAGGAAAAGCTCAGGAAGTTTCTGTCCGAGCGAAAAGCGGGCCGCGACAGCGTCCTGACAATGAGAATAGGTGCGGAAAGCTTCATTGCCATACGCGATGTGTCAGGCCTCTTTGTCGATCCGAACCTCGATACAGTTTATTTGACGGATCTCTTGACAGCGAAACTTCCAGTCGTTCTCGAAGCCACCCATGGGCTTCAGTTCGCTGTGCATTCTGTCATGGCGCCTGACGCAGACCTGACAAAGTCGGCAAACATCCTGACCTACGGTGTGGGGCGATTGCAGACCGCACTGGCACCAATCAGGGACAGCTTTGGCAGTTTGACAAACGCCTCGAACGACCAATTGGTCGGTGACCATCTGAAGGATCCACTGAGAAAATTTCTGACCGCCCAGGAAAGCTACAAGGTCGCGATAGCGCGCCTTTCTGGCAGGCCAGCGCATGACAAGCTGACAAACATAGACGCCGAGATTGCAACGGAAGGCTTCCGCAAGCTGACGGCCGCGACTGACAACCTCTATAAATCCACGCTCTCTGAAATGCACAGGCTCACCAGCAACAGGTTGGAAAACCTGTGGTGGTCGGCAGGCGTTTCGCTTGCCATTGTCCTTGCCTGCCTTGTCATTGTCGGCAGCTTCATCCTGAAAACGGTCCAGTCCATTCGCAGGCCCGTGAACAATCTTGTTGGTGCAATCGAAAAACTGCGAAACGGTGATACCGGGGCAACTGTTGAACATACAAATGACCAAAACGAAATTGGTGAAATTGCCAGGGGCCTTGAGAGCTTCAGGGCCACCGTCGATGAGTTGGAGGTCACGCGGCAACATCAGACTGCGCTGATGGAGGTCGAGTTGCAGCGCGCCAAGGAGATCAGCGAGTTTGCCGTGGTTATCAGTGACGTTGTTGATGCGGCGAAAGAAGGTGATTTCACCAGGCGCGTGCCTATCGAAAACAGGACGGGCGCAATTTATGCCCTGTCAAAAGGCGTCAATGAACTGACAGAAACGGTCGATCGCGGCCTGTCGGAAACAGTCCGCATGATGGCTGCCCTCGCGGCAGGCGACATGACCCAAAAAATTGTTGGTGAATTCAAGGGCAGCTTCCTCAAGCTGCAGACGGACGCCAACCTCATGGCCGAGAAATTCCGGACCGTGACAAGGCGGATTGCTGGCGTGTCCCAGCAGGTGCACAGCGCCAATGAGGAAATTGCGACGGGTTTTGCGGACCTGTCAGTGAGAACCGAACACCATGCGTCTTCACTGGAGGAAACCTCGGCGTCGATGACGGAAATCGCCGCAACCGTCAAACAGAACTCCATCAATGCGCAGGATGCCAATGCCGCCGCCACCGCTGCCCGGGATACTGCGATTGGCGGCGGGGAAATCGCGGGCAAGGCCGTCGAGGCCATGGCCCGGATCGAGGGATCATCGCGGCAAATCGTGGACATCGTGGCACTCATCCAGGACATTGCGTTCCAGACCAATCTTTTGGCGCTGAACGCGGCCGTCGAGGCAGCACGCGCCGGCGAATCCGGAAAGGGATTCACGGTTGTCGCCAATGAGGTCCGTTCACTTTCGCAACGTGCAAGCCAGGCGTCCAAGGACATCAAGAAGCTGATTGTCAATTCCGATGCGGAAATCCAGCAGGGCGTTGCGCTGGTCAAGCGGGCAGGCGTGTCGCTGGGCGACATCGTGGCATCAGTCAAGAAGGTTGCCGCACTCGTCTCGGAAATCAGCGCGGCAACGACTGAGCAATCCGCAGGCATTGAACAGGTCAGCAAGGCCATTGTCGGCATGGATCAGATGACCCAGCAAAATGCCGCGCTGGTCGAGGAGACGAACGCGGCTTTGCAACAGGCCCAGGACGAAGTCCAGGATTTGCGCAGAGCCGTCTCCTTCTTCAAGACCGGGGACACTGTTGGCGAGGAGGAACCAGGCACATCTGCATCATCACAAGGTGGGAATGTGCCAGGACCGCTGCGTCGCCCGGACACTGCCGCCGGCGATCTGCGTGGTCTCGCACAGAAGATGGCAGGCGCAAAAAGCGCAGTGCGGGCGCACGGTTCCTGGAAGGAATTCTAGGGCAAAGGTCGAGCAGGTGGAACCGCTTGCGAAGCAGAAGGTGCGCCGGGAGTGCAGTGGCACCCGTTAGTGACCCATTAAGGGTGCTGGTCAACGAAGCGTTGACGCTGCTGCAATTGGGAAAGAGCCTCCGCTAAGTTTGTTTACTTCTATGGATGACTTTGGGCGGTGGCTGCCAGGGGAATTGTCGAGTGATCCTGCTTTCGCAGCGCTCTTCGTTGCGGTCAGGGAGAGATGTTTTGAACATTGTGACGGTTGATGATTCCGAAGTCATACTGGAATATGTGTCGTCCGTGCTGGAGAGTGCGGGACACACGGTTATCCGTGCCGGAAATGCCGCAGCGGCCCTCGATGCGATCATTGCCAATTCCGTTGACCTCGTTCTCAGTGATGTCAACATGCAAGGCATGGACGGCTTCGCGCTCGCACGCAACCTGCGTGGCATGGAGCGGTTCGCTGAGATGCCAATTGTTTTTGTGACGGGCGATGATTCGGATGACTTCAAGGCCAAGTGCCGTGGTGCCGGCGCCAATGGCTGGCTGAAAAAACCTTTCAAGCCTGATCAGATGTTGGGCATGATACGGGCGTTCGAGTGCTGATGACTTCGGGGGACCGGCATTGCAGCAATTGAGGCTCAAATTCCTGAAAGAATGCGAAGCCAATGTCGAACTTGTGAGGTCGAGCCTCGAATCCATGGCTGCCGGACACACACAGGCTGAAACATTGCAGGACCTCTATCGTGGCGTGCATTCAATCAAGGGCGGGGCAGGTTTTTTCGATCTCGACCGCATTGAATGGCTGGCAGGGGAAATGGAGGGCGTTTGCGCCAGGCTTGTGAGCGGGTCGCTTGCGCCGTCTGCCGACCTGGTAAGTGCGCTTACACGGGCGGAAGTGGCCTTGGCGGGATTGGTTGATGCGGCTCAATCGGGGCTCGATCTCATTCCTGGATTTGAAAAGGCGGCTGGCCAGACGCTCCAGGCGCTTGCAAGCTAGGGTTGACCGCAAAAGCCTGGCCTGGGACGCGTGGTTTCGCATGCTGAACAGTCCGTTTGCATGCCGTTAACTCTTAACTTCTAACCTGGACACGCTGAAGTAAATGAGTCAGCGCAAACAGGGCGTGTGGGGTCGCGGTGTCGCGTCCAATACCACGGGCGGAATGCGGCAGATCCCGAATGACCGAAAAATCAACAGCCGTTGAAAACTGCTACTGCTTGGAGCCGGTGCTCGATCTGCGTGCAGCTGCGGCATTGAAGGAAAAGTTGGTGCAGCTTCTGCATGCGAAAGGCCCGCTTCACATTGACGCCAGCCGGGTGACGCGCGCTTCCACCGCATGCATTCAGGTCATTCTGGCTTTCGCGCTCGAAGTCCGGCGCGCTGGCCGGCACCTCAGTTTTCGGCAGGCGTCCCCTGCCATTGTCGCAGCCATTTCAACATTGGGACTGGGCAGCATTATATTGGAGGAGAAAAATTGAAAATTCTTGCCGTCGATGACTCTCCAACAATGCTTGAGATACTTTCATCCACCTTGGGCGAGGCAGGCCACGCGGTTGTCGAAGCTGGCAACGGTGCCGAAGCCATGAAGAACATGACCGATGACGTTGATCTCATCATCAGTGACCTCAACATGGTGGTGGTCAGCGGATTGCAGTTTCTCCAGAATGTGCGCTCGAACCCTGAATACATGGCAAAGCCCTTTGTCTTCCTCACGACCGAGAGCGATGAGGAACTCAAGCGCGCCGCCCGGGAAGCCGGGGCCACAGCCTGGATACTGAAGCCATTTGAACCGCGTGCCCTGATCAAACTCGTCGAACGGCTTGCGCAGTGAACTCGAACAGCCGGGCCGCAGGTTAGACCGATGATCGGAAAGCTCGAAAAATTCAAAACCATGTTCCTCGACGAATGCGAGGAACATGTGCGCACGCTCGAAAAGTCCCTCACCGCCCTGAAAAATGGCGCACGCGGGCAGGACTGGGTCGACAACGCCTTCCGTGCCGTTCACTCCGTCAAGGGCGGCGCGGGCATGCTCGGATTTAACCGGATCGTACCCTTCGCGCACACCCTCGAAGCTGTCCTTGACGCAGCACGCCTCAAGCGAATTCCGATTACCGACCAATTGGCGTCCGCAGCGCTGCGTGCTGTTGACTGCCTGTCTGATCTCGTGATTGCTGCCGGCAAGGGGGTTGATCTGCCTTCCGGCTTCGAATCGAGCCAGTCAGCGGCGCTGGTGAATGTTGCGGGGATCAGCATTCCAACCTCCATTGTGGTCGCTGTGCCAGATGCCTCTTCCAATGCCGATGACCCGCAAGGGGAAAAACTGCAGATCAGCCGCATGCTGGATATTTCATTTCGGCCTCATGTCGGCTTGTTGCGTCGTGCCAACGACCCGTTGTTCATCCTCAGGCAATTGGCCGAAATGGGCGCTGTGAAAGTTTCTGCTGACTGTTCGGGCCTGCCGCCACTGGCGGACATGAACCCGACGGATGCCTATCTCTCGTGGAACTTGACGTTGCAGACCAAGGCCGCCGAGCAGGCCATAAGGTCCGTCTTTGAGTTCGTCGAGGACGACTGCGCGCTGTCGATTGCCCCTGCGGCGGGCGCGGAGATACAGGCTGTAACAGCAATTGCGGAACCCGCCATCGCAAATGGCGGGCCTGACTATGTCCTGTCAGAGCCTGTGCTCTCCACCATACGTGTTGACCTTGATCGCATTGACCGCCTTGTCAACCTGTCGGGTGAAATCGCGATCTCGCAGGCGCTTGTGGCCCAACTCATTGACCAATCGCTCTTCAACGCGCATCCCCGCCTGTTTCAGGAATTGTCGCAGCTTCTCACCCATACGCAGAACCTGCAGGACAGCGTCATGGCCATCAGGGCCCAGCCAATCCGCACCATTTTTGAGCGCATGCCGCGGCTCGTCCGCGAACTCTGCGATGTCACGGGAAAATCGATTGTCTTGCGGCTCGTTGGCGAGGCAACGGAAATCGACAAGACCATGATCGAGCAGCTCAGTGATCCCATCATGCACATGATCCGCAATGCGGCCGACCATGGCATCGAAAACAGTGAAGAGCGCATCGCCAGGGGCAAGCCTGCTGACGGCATCATCACGCTGCGCGCAGAGCAGCGCGGAAGCCGCATTGTCATCGAGATAGAAGACGATGGCCGCGGCATCGACCGCGAAAAAGTGCGGCAACGCGCACTTGAACGCAATCTCGTTTCCGCCGATGAGAATTTGGGTGCCGAGGAGATTGATCACCTGATATTTCTTCCGGGCTTCACCACCGCAGAGAGGGTGTCTGACATATCCGGACGTGGCGTCGGCATGGACGTGGTCAAGCGCAACATTCAGCGGCTGGGTGGACGGATTGCCATAAGGTCTGAACTGGGGCGTGGCACGAGGATGACATTGACCCTGCCGCTTACCTTGGCCGTCCTTGAGGGCATGGTCGTGCGCTCGGGCGGGGACTCCTATGTGATACCCATCGGCAGCATTGTTGAATGCCGCAACTCATGGTCGAAGGATTCCGACGCGCTGCCGGGTTTGGGTGAAGTCCTGAATGTCCGCGGCACAAACCTGCGCCTGTTGCATCTCTCCAGAATTTTCAACATCGGCGGCGCGGAAACTGATTCACAATCGATTGCCGTGATTGCGGAAATCGAAGGCGGGCACCAGATTGCCCTGGTGGTTGACGAAATTGTTGGACAGCAACAGGTCGTGATCAAGTCGCTCGCCGACAATTTTGAGGCTGTTCCGGGAGTGGCCGGCGCCACGATCCTGGGTGATGGCCGTGTTGCACTGATACTCGACCCAACAGAGATCGCCAGGCTGGCTTCCGGGAGAGGCGCAAGCGTGCGCCAGTCAATGGATTTCGGCAATCAGACGAGGAGGAATGTCGCATGATGAACAAGCGCAGGATTACAGACTACGGTGAAGTAGCGGACAAGCATTCATCAACGGAGGACGCTGACTTGCGGCAGTTTGTGTCGTTCACAATAGGCGAACAAAACTATTGTGTGGACATCATGGCGGTGCGCGAAATCAGGGTATGGACCGGTGCCACCAATCTCCCGAATTCAGCCAGCTTCATTCGCGGTGTCATCAACCTGCGCGGCACGATTGTGCCAGTGCTTGATTTGCGCATGCGCTTTGGCCTGGGCCCGACAGAGACCTCGCCAGGACATGTGGTCGTGATTGTCGCGGTGGAGGGCGGGCAGACCGGCCTTTTGGTCGATGCCGTCTCGGACATCATTACAGTCAACAGGAAGGATATCGCCGACATACCGCACATTGAAGGCGAGGACCAGAATCCGTTCTTCCGCGGGCTCATCACCGGGCAGGAAAATCTGATGGCGCTGATCTCACTGGAAGAGGTTTTATCCTATCGCGCCAACGCCGCGCAAGCGGCGGCCGCAGCAGCCGCATAGCCAGGAACGGTCGCTGCCAGTCAATAAAAAAGGGAACATCCATCATGAATGTCCAGGTCAGCCCGGCGAAAAGCATTTTCAGCTTGGGCAAGAGCATCAAGACAAAGCTGCTGACGGCATTTTCCTCGCTCGCAGTGCTGGTCTGCGTGACCGGTGCCATCGGCATCTGGTTCACGGCGAGTGTTGGTGACCGGGCAACACGTATCGGCGTGAACCTGGCACCGCATAATATCGCAGCACTCGAGATCCAGGTGAACGGAACCGAGGCCCATCTTGTCTTCGAAGAGATCATGGCCGGCGACCAGACCGAGGACATCAATCAGGTTTGGGGTCTTCTCGAGAAATCCAAATGGTACGCCAATGCCATCCTCCATGGCGGAGAGAACGACAAGGGCAAATTCGCCGCCGCGGAATCGCCGCAAGTGCGCGAAAAAATGGAACTTGTGCGCGACACGATGGACAAGTTTGTTGAGGTCACGAAGCAGCGTCTGGCGCTGCGGGAAAAGATGAGCAACGTTGGAACCGGTATTGAGGAGAATTTTGACAAGGCATACTATGCCGTGCAGAGCGGAATTGACAGTATTTCGGCTGGGGCCTTCGCCTCGTCTTCCGAAGACAACGGGCGGGCATTGCGTGATGCCGGCCAGGCCAAGTACCTGATTGCCAACGCCCACCTGTTTCTTGAAGAGATTATCGCTGGCGACGCAACCGAGAGCATCGATTCCGTCAGGTCCGATCTCAACACCGCTAAGAAAATCATCTCGGATTTAAGCGCAGCGGGCATATCGCCCCAAATCCCTCCGGTCGTCGCCGCCATCAACGCGTTTATCGCGCTGGCGGATCTCCGGTACGTGAATCTGATGGAAGGCAGCCAGGTTGGCACCAAGGTGGAGACCGACTTCGACGATGTCTATGAAACGTTCATCAAGGCGTCCGATGAGGCACAGGAAGTCATCAAGAATGACGTCGCCTTGGCACTCGCCGACGCCAACAAATACAAACTCATCTCGATCTATGTCCTGGTCTCAACACTCACGGCAGGCGTCATCCTGGCCGGTTTTCTCGCCTTCTTCATAGGCCGCAGCATTTCCTCGCGGGTCGGCAGGCTCTCCACCCAGATGGAAGCGCTCGCTGGCGGCCAGTTGGGTTCCGCGGTCTCCTTCGTCGAGGACCGTGACGAGATTGGCATGATGGCACGTGCGCTGCGGGTGTTCCAGGATGCAGTCATCGACAAGGCAAGGCTCGAAAGCGAACATCATCGTGAGCGCGTGGAAAACGAGAAGGAGGCCCTGCGGGTCGAAACCACTTTCCGCGAAGAACTCGGTGTCATTCTCGAAGCGGCCGCTGCGGGCGACTTCACCCGCCGTGTCGACATCAGCACCAAGACCGGCCTTGCCCAGAAATTGGGCGACGGCATGAACAAGCTGACGGGAACTGTCGACGGAGCCCTGAACGGCATCATCAGTGTTATTGCGGCAATGGCCAACGGTGATCTTACTCGTCGTGTCGAAGGTGATTACAGGGGCTCATTCCTGCAATTGAAGGAAGGTGCCAACACCATGGCCGACAAGATCAGGGCGATTGCCAGGCGCATTTCAGGCGTGTCGCGTGAAGTGCAGGTGGCAACCCGCGAGATTGCATCGGGAGTGGCGGACCTTTCGGCGCGCACTGAGCACCAGGCGTCTTCGCTGGAGGAAACGTCGGCCTCCATGGAGGAACTGGCGGCGACCGTGCGCCAGAATTCCGGCAACGCCCAGGAAGCCAATTCACTGGCAGCCGCCGCCACACTCTCCGCCATGAGTGGTGGTGACATCGCAGGGAAAGCTGTCGCTGCGATGGGCAAGATCGAGGACTCATCTCAGCAAATTGGTGATATCGTGGGCCTCATCCAGGACATTGCCTTCCAAACCAACTTGCTCGCCCTCAATGCGGCTGTGGAAGCGGCCCGCGCTGGTGATGCCGGCAAGGGCTTTGCGGTCGTGGCCAACGAAGTGCGGGCGCTTGCGCAACGGGCAGGCCAGGCCTCGAAGGAGATCAAGGGCCTGATTTCCAATTCCAGCCTTCAGGTAAAGGAAGGCGTGACCCTGGTGAAACAGGCGGGTTCTTCGCTCACGGATATCGTCGCTTCGGTGAAGAAGGTCGCGCGCCTGGTCTCCGAGATCGCCGCTGCGACACAGGAACAGTCATCCGGCATCGAACAGGTCTCGAAAGCCGTGACCGGCATGGACCAAATGACCCAGCAGAACGCGGCACTGGTCGAAGAAACCAACGCCGCCCTGCATTCGGCCACCACGCAGGTGGATGAACTGCGCAAGGTCGTCTCCTTCTTTCAAACCGGGGAGGATGACAATTCCGTGGAGGACGGGACTGATGCCGAAGAGGCCCATCAGGCTAAAATGGCAACCCGCGCCAATCCGGTACGCCAGCAATTCGAGAAACTGGCCCGTCGGGTCGCCACCGGCGGCTCTTCACCTGCACTTGCAAACTGGAAGGAATTTTGATGGTCGGCGCCATGCCCGTGGCATGTTGGCAAAGCAACACGTCTTGTATCACGTCGCCATGCCTGTCCCCCTGTTGCCATGCAGGACATGAGTGAAATGGCAGCAATGGCGGCTGGGGCGGCACGGCACGATGGGGAGCATGCCCATTGGCAAGTTGCCGGAAGCAGTTTTGCGTCCGTTGGCCCCGTCATGTCGCAGCAGCAGTTTGATTTCTTCCGGAATCTTGCCATGCTCCATGTGGGCATCACACTGCCCGACTACAAGCGCAATATGGTTCATCGCCGGGTGTCAAAGCGGTTGCGTGCCTTGCACATCAGCGATTTCGCCCCCTACATTGACCGCCTGACAGGCGATGAAGGTGCTGCGGAGATCGAATTTTTTGTCAATGCGCTGACCACCAACAAGACCGAGTTCTTTCGCGAGAAGCATCACTTCGAACACTTGGCGTCCGTGGCCCTGCCTGCACTTGTCAATGACGCCACACGGGGCGGCAGCCGTAGACTGCGCATTTGGTCGGCCGGCTGCTCCTCAGGCCAGGAACCCTACACCATCGCCATGACCGCGGCAGAGGCACTGGCTGAACCGGCAAAATGGGACGCCAGAATTCTCGCGACCGACATCGACACTGATATGGTCGAGGCAGGACGCTCCGGCATTTACCCGTGGGCCAACGTGCAGGAAATACCACCGCTCCTGCGCACGAAGTACATTGACCCCTTGCCAGGCGCTGAAGCGCGCGGACGAATGTCGCAGGCCCTGCGCTCACTCATCGTATTCAATCCCCTGAACCTTCATGGCCCCTGGCCGATGAAAGGCAGGTTTGACGTCATTTTCTGCCGCAACGTCATCATCTACTTCGACAAGCCTTCGCAGTGCCTGTTGTTCGACCGCTTTGCAAACCAGATGAACGACGGCGGCTGGCTCTACATTGGCCACTCCGAGTCGCTCTACAAAGTCACGGAGCGCTTCCGGCAGGTGGGGCAAAGCATTTACCGGAAGGTGTCCTGATGCCGGTGCGTGTTCTTGTCGTTGACGATTCAGCCATGATGCGCAGCTTTCTGCGCGAGGTGCTCTCTGGCGATGCGGGAATTGAGGTCGTCGGGGTTGCTTCCGATCCCAATTCTGCCAGGCAGAAAATCAAGCTGCTGGATCCCGATGTCATCACACTCGATATTGAAATGCCGGGAATGGATGGCCTGACATTCCTGGAACATCTGATGCGGCTGCGGCCAACTCCCGTGGTCATGGTCTCCTCGTTGACCCAGCGTGGCGCCACCGCCACGCTGCGGGCATTGGAGATCGGCGCCGTCGATTTTGTGGCAAAGCCGTCTTCCGGTTTCGAGAATGACTGGCCGGAGTTCAGGTCCGAGATCACAGCCAAGGTGAAATCGGCTGCCACAGCACTTGTTCCGTTTGAAATGCCCGGGAAGGCCACGCTGCCGACGCCCATTGGAGCCTCTGCTAGCACCAAGATTGTCGCCCTCGGTGGATCGACAGGTTCGGTCTCGGTGTTGCAGCACATCATCAGTGCAATGCCGTCCGATGGCCCCGGCATCATTGTGGCGGTCCACATGCCCGCCCAGTTCACCAAGCAATTCGCCGCCAGGCTCGATGGCATTTGCGCGATGACTGTCAGCGAGGCATCAGACGGCACGCCAATTGAAGAGGGCCATGTCTATGTGGCACCTGGTGACCGGCACCTCATGATCAAGCGGATGAAATCAGGATACGTGTGCAAGCTGGAGAATGGCCCGCGCATCAACGGCCATGTGCCATCGGTTGACGTGCTGTTTGAATCCGTCGCCAACAGCGCGGGAAAAAATGCTGTCGGTGTCATCCTGTCGGGCATGGGCCGGGACGGTGCTGCGGGCCTGCGCGCCATGCGTGAGGCGGGCGCAGTGACGGCCTGCCAGGATGAAGCCAGCTGTCTGATTTACGGCATGCCTGGTTCGGCTGTTGCCCTGGGCGCGGTCTGTGACGAGTTGCCCCTGCTTGAAATTCCGGGCTACATCTGCCGCAATGCCATGAGTCGCGGCTTGTTGGTGAAAGCAGCCTCATGAGCACTGCCGAACAAATTGTTCCCCAGGATCCTGCACGTGAAAGGCGTTCGCATTTCGACCGTATCGAAGGTGCGACGGCGGCATGGATCTTCCAGGGTGATTTCTACGTGACGTCGCGGCCTGACCTCTATCTCACCACGGTCCTGGGGTCCTGCATTGCTGTCTGCATGCGCGATCCCGTTGCCATGTGTGGTGGCATGAATCATTTTCTGCTGCCGGATGCCGAAAACCGGGACGACCATTTTCCAAGTCTGGCGCTTCGCTATGGCAGCTATTCCATCGAGCGTCTGATCAATGCCATCCTGTCACGCGGTGGCAAGCGTCAGCGCCTGGAAACGAAAGTATTCGGCGGTGCCGATGTGATGAAGGGCATGTCAGGTGTCGGCAGCCGAAACGTGGAATTCGTCGAACACTATTTCGCCCGCGAACGGTTGTCCATCAGGGCAGCTGACCTGCGCGGCACATTGCCCCGCAAATTGCGCTATTTCCCGACGACGGGCCGCGCCCTTGTCTGCGAGTTGCATGATCGTGACGCAATCGAGGCGGTGAAGTCCGAAACGGACTGCCGCAACAGGATCACGACAACGGCCCTGTCTGGCGGGATCGAGATCTTTGTGCCTTGATGCACTGCACAAAGACCGGGCGCACTGCAATTGATCTGCCGGAATTTTCGGCAATGGGCCTTGCCATCACCTTTGGCGTCCTGGGCATCATCAACATAGCCCACGCTGGGTTGATCATGCTTGGCGCTTGGCGGACAGTTTTCTGATTTTGGACCGTGGCAAAATGGTGGTCAGCAGAACAGCTGCGGATTTGCAAAAAACCGACTACCGCAAGGTCCTGACGGTTTGACGGGGCTTTGTCCCGGCAGCATAGCATTCCTGCCGCAACCGTTCTGTCCGGATGGTTTCTTCTCAACACTTGGCAGACACTGCATGGCGTACTAGACCGTCCCGGCCTTTGGCGGGCTTCCGTCAGCCGAGGGCGATGCGCCATACAGGTAAAATGAATGAAGAAAATCTATGCAGACGCCGGGGCGGCACTCGAGGGTCTCCTCTTTGACGGCATGCTGATTGCGGCGGGTGGCTTTGGCCTGTGCGGCATTCCGGAATTGCTGATCGCCGAGATCAAACGGCGCGGAACCACTGGCCTCACCATCGCGTCCAACAATGCCGGCGTTGACGGCTTTGGTCTTGGCCAGTTGCTGGAAAACCGCCAAGTCAAGAAGATGATCTCGTCCTATGTGGGCGAGAATGCCGAATTCATGCGTCAGTATCTGGCCAGGGAACTTGAGGTGGAATTCAACCCCCAGGGCACATTGGCCGAACGCATGCGGGCAGGTGGTGCCGGCATTGCCGGCTTCTATACCAAGACCGGTGTGGGCACGGTGATTGCCGAAGGCAAGGAGACCAAGGATTTCGGCGGTCAGACCCATGTGCTTGAGCGTGGCATTGTGGCCGACCTTGCCATTGTCAAAGCCTGGAAGGCTGATCCCTCCGGCAACCTCATCTTCCGCAAGACGGCGCGCAACTTCAATCCTCCCGCTGCCACGTGTGGCAAAGTCTGTGTCGCGGAAGTGGAGGAAATTGTTCCATTGGGCGCGCTTGACCCCGATGCGATCCATACTCCCGGCATCTATGTCCACCGCCTGATCCAGGGACAACATGAAAAGCGCATTGAACAGCGCACCACACGCAAGAGGGAAAGCGCGCTTGCGGAAGCATTCGCGCCCAAGGAGAAAATGTGATGGCATGGGACCGCAACCAGATGGCGGCACGCGCCGCAAGGGAATTGCGGGACGGCTGGTACGTCAATCTCGGCATCGGCATCCCGACACTTGTTTCCAACCATATCCCTGAAGGCGTTGAAGTGACGTTGCAGTCGGAAAACGGCATGCTGGGCATGGGGCCATTTCCCTTTGAGGGAGAGGAAGACGCAGACTTGATCAATGCCGGAAAACAGACGGTGACCGAACTGCCGCAGACCGCCTTTTTCGACAGCGCGCAATCCTTTGCCATGATCCGCGGCGGCAAGATCAACATGGCAATCCTGGGTGCCATGGAAGTGTCGGAGGAGGGCGATCTCGCCAACTGGATGATCCCGGGCAAGCTGGTCAAGGGCATGGGCGGCGCCATGGACCTGGTGGCCGGAGTGAAGCGTGTGGTCGTGGTCATGGACCACACCAACAAGGCTGGGGAAAGCAAGGTGCTGAAAACCTGCACACTGCCACTCACCGGCAGACGGGTGGTCAATCGGATCATTTCCAATCTCGGCGTTCTCGATGTGGTGCAGGGCGGTCTCAAGATCGTTGAATGCGCCGATGGCGTTTCGGAAGCTGACATCAGGGCCGTGACGGAAGCAGCGCTGGTCGCCTGAACATGCGTCAATCATTTTTGCCCACCCGTGTTGTGATGCTTTGACAGGTCTCAAGCGCGCAATCTGAACCCTTGCGAGATGATCACCGTTTGGCCATCGAGCTGCAAATGGCCGAGGCCGCAGCGCGGCTCTGTCCGTGGCCTGGACCCCTTTCGGTGAAGCTGATCAATCGATCTGAAAATGCCACCTGCAAGGTGGAGGCAGAAGATGGCCAATGTCTCGCCATGCGCTTGTATCGGGACGGCCAGGGCATGGACACGGCAAAGCAAAGGCTTTTTGCCCGCACGGTGGCGCTCATTGCAATGCGGCTTTCGCAGTATGGCAGAAGCGATGATCGTTTCGGCCTCATCCATTGCGACCCAGCGGATGAATGCCTTTAACATGCTGAAAATGTTTTGAAAAAATGGTGCCCAGGGGCGGAATTGAACCACCGACACGCGGATTTTCAGTCCGCTGCTCTACCAACTGAGCTACCTGGGCACTTGCACCGTTAACCGGGCTGGCGGCTGTATAGGTGAAAGGGTTTTGCCCTGCAACACTTCCGCCGACAAAAAGAAAACCCCGGCAGAACCGGGGTTTCCAAGATGTTAATCTGACTTTGGATCAGGTTTTGCCGATATCCACGTCCTTGGTTTCCTTGAGGAACAGGAAGCCGATGACGGCAGTCATCACCGCGAAGATGATCGGATACCAGAAACCTGCGTAGGTGTTGCCAGTGTAGGCCACACAGGCGGTGGCGAACAGGGGCAGCATGCCGATCACAGCAGCGCAAGGAAGAAGCCGAGCGTTGCCGTAGAGGTCGGTGGACACGCAATCAAGCCGGAAGGTGAGAGAGATGGCCCGAACGATCAAACAATCCGGCAAATGGCCTCAGCCATCCTGCTCGGGCTGTTTCAGTTCCGACCCATCGTCTTCTTCAACGGCGGGAATGGCATAGTGCCCGCCGAGCCAGCGGCTGAGATCGCGTGCCGCGCAACGGCTGGAACAAAAGGGATGGAATTTCTGGGCAGAAGGCTTTTGGCACATGGGGCAGGGCCGCCTGGGCCGGAGCAGAACAGGCTCAGCCATCAGACCAGCAGCGAAGGCTTGTACATGAGGCTGTGGAATACCGGATAGCCCGCCCCTTCCAGGAGATGGACTGTTTCATAGAGCGGCAGCCCCACCACGCCCGAATGGGAACCCGAAAGCATGCGCACAAAGGCCTCTGCCCGGCCCTGGATGGCATAGCCACCGGCCTTGCCCCGCCATTCCCCGCTTGCCACATAGGCCCGCACGTCCTCGCGCGACAGCCGCTTGAAACGCACCTTGGTTTCCGAACAGCGGTAAGTCATGCGGCCCTTGGGGTCGATGAGGCAGACCGAGGAATAAACCCAGTGCGAGCGGCCCGAGAGCAGCGCCAGACTTGCCCTGACATCCTGCTCGGTTTCAGCCTTGGGCACCGATCGCCGGCCGAGGCCTACGACCGTGTCGGCGGCCAGAATGAAAACATTGGGCCCCAGTTCCTTGACCAGCGGCAGATCCACCACGGCCTTGGCCTTCTCCTGGGCCAGCCGCACGGACAGGCGCCGCGGTGTTTCAAACCGTTCCGGTGCCTCGTCAATATCGGCGGGGCTCAAAAGGTCAGGCGCAAGCCCTACGCGCTCCAGAAGTGCCAGGCGGCGCGGCGAAGCGCTGGCCAGCACGAGCTTTGAACGGGGCTTTTCGTCGGCCATGGGAGCAATCCGGACTTATTTGAAGCGATAATTGATGCGGCCCTTGGTCAAGTCATAGGGCGTCATTTCGACCATGACCCGGTCCCCGGCCAGAACGCGGATGCGGTTCTTTCGCATCTTGCCGGACGTGTGGGCAATGATTTCGTGGGCATTGTGGTCCAGTTTCACGCGAAACGTGGCATTGGGCAGCAATTCCGACACGGTGCCCTCAAATTCCAGCAGCTCTTCTTTGGCCATTCAATCTCCTTGGCGGTGGGATAGCGCGCTATTGGACCGTTTGGGGCTGATTTTCAAGGGTGGGGAAAAGTTCTTCTTAGATGTACGATGCCCGTGTGACAGCGCGCCCGCGAACTTTGCATCTATTTAATCTCTAACTTGGGGGGCATATTGCCATGGGCATCGAAGACTTTTCGGTTTGAAGCCAAAGACAACATTGCCTTGGTATTTGCCAGAATCTTTGAAATATTGGCACTTTGAAAGAGACCAAAACCTTTGCTGGTTTTACAATGAGTCTTCGTCCGGCGGAGGTTCTTCGCTCGATATATGTCTTGATGTATGGAATTTTCAGATGCTGCCAAAACATGTGGCATAAGCAAGATTGAGTGGACTTCCGATATAGCAACGGCCTTGCCAAGCATACTTTGCGAAATGGCATCGTGAAGGAGGTGTTTCAGGGCATCAAACTGGGTGCCTGTTTTGATCAATCCTGAAGCGATAGATTTGGAGATTGCGTCCCTCCGTAGCATTATCTCATTTGCAGCTTCTTGAATTCCTGCCTCATCGTCCATCGCCAGCACTGGCATTTTGATATCCAAGATATCGCCAATTCCCTCCGACTTATGCGAATTGCCCGGCAAAAGAATAGTGGGCACTAGCTGAGTAAGTCCCGTTATTGCTGTATGGTAGCGCCCTCCCAACACGAATTCCGCGCCGGCGAGGACCGACCTCAATTGCATGAAGTCGGGACACTGGGTATTTGAGACCTCCACAAATCGCATTGACGGCTCGACAGATGCAGCTATACGGACCAAAGAGTGGTCTTTAATTTTTGAATACAGAAAAACTGGCAACAAGCCATGAGATTCTGAAATCCGTTTGATCGTTCCTATGAATTGGACAGGGTCGAGAAATTCAAGAGCAGCTGAACCAGAAATGCAAAAATATCGCGACTTGCCCAAGGCAGGAATTCTGGTTGAAGTACCGACGGGGGTGCGAAATGCCA
>JANPDD010000125.1:0-11266 GCA_031431295.1 Hyphomicrobiales bacterium
AGGCTCGCCAGCAGGATGAGAATCGGATATTCAAACCGCGATATTCCGGCGCGTTCCATGAATCTCCCCGACAGAATGAGCGCCACGCCGGACCCAATGAGCGCCAGCACTTTCATCACCCTGGCAAAGTCATCAACAATGAAAGCGCCGCCAAAGGCAGTCTCGCGCCCTGCCCCGCCCCACAGCACCAGCGTCCCCACCAGAACCAGCGACACGACAGCCGCTGCGGAGACCGCTGCGGAATTGTCACCACTGCGGAACACGCCCGCCATCAGCAAGGCCATGGCCAGCACCGCCAGAACAATTTCCGGAAGGGCGGCGGCGGCGTCAACCTGTTGGAGCAAGGAGATCATGGGGTCACTTCATTGTCAGGGTGATGGTATCAAGATGGACAGCGGCCAACTGCACCGACTTCAGGAGATTTTCCACCGACGCCGCGAATGTGTCGAGCACCGGTGCGGGATAGACGCCAAAGAAGATTGTGAGAACAACCAGCGGTGCCAGTGTCGCAAGCTCGCGCGGCGTCATGTCCGGCATCCAGGCTAGGGAGGATTTCTCCATCTTGCCAAAAATCACGCGCCGGTAGAGCCACAAGGCATAGCAGCCAGACAGGATCACACCCGTGGTGGCGAAGAAGGCCACCCAGGTGTTGTTCTGGAAGGTGCCGAGCAATGCCAGAAACTCGCCAACAAAACCGGATGTTCCCGGCAAGCCCACATTGGCCATGGTGAAGAGCATGAACACCGCCGCATAGAGCGGCATGCGGTGGACGAGGCCGCCATAGGCCGTGATCTCGCGGGTGTGCATGCGGTCATAGACGACACCAACACAGAGGAAGAGTGCACCCGAGACGAGGCCATGGCTGACCATCTGGAACATGGCGCCGTCAATGCCCTGCCGGGTAAAGGAGAAAATGCCCATGGTGACAAAGCCCATGTGGGCAACCGAGGAATAGGCAATGAGCTTCTTCATGTCCTCCTGCATCAAGGCGACGAGCGAGGTGTAGACGATGGCCACGATAGAGAGGACATAGACGAAATTCTGGAAATAGAGGCTGGCATCGGGAAACATCGGCAGCGAGAACCGCAGGAAGCCGTAGCCACCCATTTTCAGGAGAATGGCAGCGAGGATAACGGAGCCTGCGGTGGGGGCCTCGACATGGGCATCAGGCAGCCAGGTGTGAACCGGCCACATGGGCATTTTCACCGCAAAGGAGGCAAAGAAGGCAAGCCACAGCCACGTCTGCATCTCCGGCGGAAACGCCTTTGGCATGGCAAGAATGGCGGCAATGTCCGTCGTACCCGCATGCCAATACATGGCAATGATGGCGAGCAGCATGAGCACCGAGCCCAGCAGCGTGTAGAGGAAGAACTTGAACGAGGCATAAACGCGGCGCTGGCCGCCCCAGATGCCGATGATGAGGAACATGGGGATGAGGCCTGCCTCGAACACCACATAGAAGAGCACCAGATCGAGGGCGCAGAACACTGCCACCATGAGCGTTTCCAAGACGAGGAAGGCGATCATGTATTCCTTCACGCGCTTCTCCACGCGCCAGGAGGCGAGAATGCAGATCGGCATGAGGAATGTTGTCAGCATGACAAGCGGCATGGAAATGCCGTCCACACCCATCCTGTAATTCGCAATGCCGCCAAGCCAGGCATGGTTTTCAAGCAACTGAAAGCCGGGTTCGGCAAGGGTGAAATTGAGCGGGATCAACACCGACACAAGGAATGTGGCGAGCGTTGTCCAAAGTGCGGTGTAGCGCGCGCGCCGTGTTGTTGCCGCCTCATCGGAACCGGTAAAGACAAGGGAGAGTGCTCCCACCAGCGGCAGGAAAGTGACGACGGAAAGCAGGGGCCAATTCATCTAGTGTGCGCCCCCAAAGGTGAACCAGGAAACAAACGCGGCAACGCCGATCAGCATGGCAAAGGCGTAGTGATAGACATAGCCGCTCTGCAGGCGCACCACCTGTGATGTGATATCGCCGACCCGGGCCGACACGCCATCAGGTCCGAACCCGTCGATGACAGTGCCATCACCCTTTTTCCAGAAGAAGCGCCCGAGCCACATGGCGGGCCGGACAAAGATGAGGTCATAGAGCTCGTCGAAATACCACTTGTTGAGCAGGAATTGGTAGATCGGCTGGTGCATGGCCGCGAGCCTGCGCGGCAACTCCGTGTTGCGGATGTAAAACAGGAAGGCCAGTGCAAAGCCCAGCACCATGGCCACAAACGGCGAGTATTTCACCCAGGCCGGAACCTCGTGGATGTCGTCAATGATGTGGTTCTCGGTGCTGCGGTAAATCGACTTTCCCCAGAACACCGCCTCTTCATGGCCGATGAAATAGTCCTTGAACACGAAACCGGCGATCAAGGCTCCCAGCGCCAGCACATAAAGCGGGACCAGCATCACATTGCCGCTCTCGTGGACGCGTTCCATGGCGTGATGGTCGGCATGGGATTTGCCGTTGAAGGTCATGAAGGCGAGGCGCCATGAATAGAACGACGTGCAGAAAGCAGCGATCACGAGCAAGCCAAAGGCCAACATGTGCGGAGCCGCGTTGGCGGCATAGGCGCTCTCAATAATCGCGTCCTTGGAGAAGTAACCGGCCGTTAAGGGAAATCCCGTCAGCGACAGTGTGCCGACCAGCATCAGGCCCCAGGTCACGCGGATATGCGGTGCAAGGCCGCCCATCTTGCGCATGTCCTGCTCGCCTGACATGGCGTGGATCACCGAGCCAGCACCCAGGAACAGCAGCGCCTTGAAGAAGGCGTGGGTGAAGAGGTGGAACATGCCGACGCCATAGGCGCCGACACCCATGGCCACAAACATGTAGCCGAGCTGCGAGCAGGTGGAATAGGCAATGACGCGCTTGATGTCATTCTGCACGAGGCCGACGGTGGCGGCAAAGAACGCAGTAACAGCGCCGACCACAATCACCACGTCCCGCGCCGCTGGCGCCAGTTCAAACAATGGCGACATGCGCGCCACCAGGAACACGCCTGCCGTCACCATGGTGGCGGCGTGGATGAGGGCGGACACCGGCGTCGGTCCCTCCATGGCATCCGGCAGCCAGGTGTGCAGCAGGAACTGCGCCGACTTGCCCATGGCCCCCATGAACAAGAGCAGGCACAGCGTCGTCAGCGTGTCGAATTCCCAGGAGAGGAAGTGGATGGTCTTGCCAACAGCATCAGGGGCGGCGGCAAAGATCACGTCGAACTCGACCGACCCATAGACCATGAACACGCCGAAAATCCCCAGCGCAAAGCCGAAGTCACCCACGCGGTTGACGACAAAGGCCTTGATGGCGGCGGCATTGGCGCTTTCACGTGTGTACCAGAATCCGATGAGGAGATAGGAGGCAAGGCCAACACCTTCCCAGCCAAAGAACATCTGCACCAGATTGTCGGCGGTCACCAACATCAGCATGGCAAAGGTGAAAAGCGAGAGATAGGCAAAGAAGCGCGGCTGGTGCGGGTCGTGGCTCATGTAGCCGATGGAATAAAGGTGGACGAGCGCCGAAACCGTGTTCACCACCACCAGCATCACCGAAGTCAGCGTGTCGATGCGCAGGGTCCATGAGGATTGCAGCGCGCCCGATGAGATCCAGCGGAACACCTCGACCTTCTGGTCGTGGCCCTCATGCAGAAAACCATAGAGGTTGACCCACGAGAGCGCAGCCGAGACAAACAGCAGCGCCGTGGTCAGGTACATGGGCCACGCCGGCCCGTGATCATGCTCGCTATGACCATCATGACCGTCATGACCATGCCCGTCATGGCGGTGCGTGTCATGGCTGTCATGATGCGCGCCATGGACATCAGCATCAGACCCCAGGTTGCGGAACAGCGCTGTGCCGAACAGTCCCGCAATCAGGGCACCCAGCAGTGGAAGGAAGACGATGGCGTTATACATGTCTGGCGTCAGCCCTTCATGAGTGTGATGTCGTCAACCGCGATGGTGCCGCGATTGCGGAAATAGGTGACCAGGATGGCAAGGCCGATGGCCGCTTCAGCGGCGGCAACGGTCAGCACCAGCAAAGCGAAGACCTGGCCCACCAAGTCATTCAGCGCCGTTGAAAAGGCCACGAGATTGATGTTCACGGCAAGCAGCATCAACTCCACCGACATCATGATGACAATGACGTTCTTGCGGTTGAGGAAAATGCCAAAAATGCCGATCGTGAAGATGATGGCGGCAACGGTGAGATAATGCGAAAGGCCGATCATGGTGAATTGCCCCTTGTATCCCCTCCCCCGGAAAGGGGGAGGACCAAGGTGGGGGTCTGGTTCACAAATGTAGAAAGGCCAACCCCCACCCGCATTGCTTCGCTTGCGCTCCGCAACACGATCTCCCCCTTGCTGGGGGAGGAAAGCATCATCTCGCCCGGTCGCTTCATCACAACCCCTGCCCCGGTTCGACCTTGCGGATTTCGATCGCCGTGGCTGGCGTACGGGCAACCTGTGCTGAAATGTTCTGGCGCTTGACGCCGGCCTTGTGGCGCAGCGTCAGCACGATGGCGCCCACCATGGCCACAAGCAGGACCATGCCTGCCGCCTGGAACCAGTAGACATACTTTGTGTAGAGAATTTCACCCAAAGCCGCCGTGTTGCTGATGCTGCCTTGGGGTGCAGCAGCTGATTTGATTGCGTCAGGCGAAACTGTCCACGTGCCGAACAACAGCGCCAGTTCAACGAGCACGATGAGCCCGATCACACCGCCCACCGGCAGGTAACCCGCGAGCCCCTCGCGCAGCTTCTCGAAATCCACATCCAGCATCATCACCACGAAGAGAAACAGCACCGCGACTGCGCCGACATAGACGACCACCAGGATCATGGCGAGAAACTCCGCCCCCATGAGAATGAAAAGCCCGGCGGCATTGAAAAAACAGAGGATCAGGAACAAGACCGAATGCACAGGATTGCGCGCCGTCACCACCATCACGGCAGATGCCACGGCAAGAACCGAGAAGAGGTAGAAGAACAGGGTGACGGCCATGCTTGCGCGCTCCTCAGCGATATGGCGCGTCAAGCGCCATGTTGCGGGCAATTTCACGTTCCCAGCGGTCACCGTTGTCGAGGAGCTTCTCCTTGTTGAACAGGAGTTCCTCGCGGGTTTCGGTGGCGTATTCAAAATTCGGCCCCTCGACGATGGCATCGACAGGGCAGGCTTCCTGGCAGAAACCGCAATAGATGCACTTCACCATGTCGATGTCATAGCGGGTGGTGCGCCGCGTGCCGTCATTGCGGCGCGGGCCAGCCTCAATGGTGATGGCCTGGGCGGGACAGATGGCCTCGCAGAGCTTGCAGGCGATGCAACGTTCCTCGCCGTTGGGATAACGGCGCAGCGCATGCTCGCCACGGAAACGCGGAGAAAGAATGCCTTTTTCATGTGGATAGTTAAGCGTGGCCTTGGGCGACACAAGATACTTGAGCGCCAGCCAGGTGGCGGAGGCGAATTCGCCAAGGAACACTGCGCGGGTGGCGGCAGTCAGGCGCATGTCAATTTGCTCCCACGAAAAACATCTGGGATCCGTAGGCATAACCGACGAGGGGCATGGCGACGAGGCTCTGCAGACGGACGAGATTGGTGATGAGGGCGGGGCTGCGGCCATGGCTGTAGGTCAGCTTCTGGGTTTCATGGCGCATGCTGATCACGGGATAGACCACGCGCATGAAGACAAACAGTTCCACAACGCCGATGGCGAGGAACACGACCGCAAAAACAAGCCCATGTGCAGAAAGTGTCATGATGGCAACCACCCGAACGTTACAAGTGCCGCTGCCGTGATTGCAACCCAGGCAAGCGAAATCGGCAAAAAGACTTTCCAGCCGAGGCGCATCAACTGGTCGTAGCGGTAACGCGGCACGATGGCTTTCACCATGGCAAACATGAAAAACACAAACACCAGCTTGAGCATGAACCAGATGACACCGGGAACCCAGTTGAGTACGGCAACGTCAATGACCGGCAGCCAGCCGCCGAGAAACAGAAGCGTTGTCATGGCGCACATCAAGGTGATGGCCACATACTCGCCCAGCATGAACAGCAGGTAGGGTGTGGAGGAATATTCCACCATATGGCCTGCCACAAGTTCCGACTCCGCTTCCACCAGGTCGAAGGGCGGGCGGTTGGTCTCCGCAAGGGCCGAGATGAAAAAGATCACGAACATCGGGAACAGCGGCAGCCAATACCAGTCAAGGAATGAGTTCGGCAGGCCGAGCATCGTTCCGAGCCCCGTCTTTTGCGAGATCACGATGTCCGACAGGTTCAAGGACCCCACACACAGCAGCACGGTGATGATGACAAAGCCGATGGAGACTTCATAGGACACCATCTGTGCGGCGGAGCGCAAGGCGGCAAGGAATGGATACTTCGAATTCGAGGCCCAGCCGCCCATGATGACGCCATAGACGCCAAGCGATGACAGGGCGAAAAGATAGAGAATGCCCACATTGATGTCGGCAATGGCCCAGCCTTCATTGATGGGAACAACTGCCCAGGCGGCCAGCGCCAGCACGGCCGTCACCATGGGGGCCAGCACGAACACACCCTTGTTGGAGCCATCGGGAATGATGACCTCCTTGAAGACGAACTTCAGAAGGTCGGCGAAGGATTGCAACACGCCCCAGGGACCCACCACATTGGGGCCACGGCGCATCTGCACGGCGGCCCAGACCTTGCGGTCAAAATAAATGAGGAGCGACACCGTGATCAGCAGTGCCGTCAGCAAGGCCACGCTCTGCAGCACGATGATGGCGATAAGTGTTGCGAGCTCAGCCATGGCCCTACTCCGCAGCCTCGCGCTTGCGGCCTGATTTCAGGGCCGAACATTCACCCATCGTGCGAGATGCCCGCGCGATGGGGTTGGTCAAGTAGAAATCCTGCACTGGTGATTGGAAGCCCGTCTTTTCACATTTGCCTTCGCCGTGCGCCAGTTCCGACAAAGCGTCGGCGTCAGCCTTGTGGACGACATCAAGCTCGGCGAGGTGCGGCGCAACTTTGTACATGGCGGCGCGCAATTCCTCGAGCGTGGACCATTGTGGTGCCACTCCCAATTGGTCAGCGAGTTGCCGGTAGATGGCCCAATCTTCGCGGGCATCGCCGGGCGGGAATGCAGCCCGCATTGCCATTTGCGCCCGGCCTTCGGTGTTGACATAGGTTGCCGACTTTTCCGTGTAGGCAGCACCCGGCAAAATGACATCGGCGCGGTGGGCACCGGCATCACCATGCGAGCCGACATAAACGACGAAACTTGTGCCCCATGATGCAGCATCAATTTCATCGGCACCCGCCAGAAGCATGACATCAAGCTCGCCCTTGCCCGTTGCAGCAATCATGCCGCGGGTGTTCAAGCCGCCCTCACCTGGCAGCGCGCATACATCAAGCGCACCGACCCGGCCCGCAGCCGTGTGCAGGATGTTGAAGCCGTTCCAGTCGCCGCGCACCACACCCTGGTTGCTTGCGAGTTTTGCTGCCAGCGCCAACACTTGCGGCCCATCGGCACGGGCCAAGGCGCCCTGTCCGACGATAATCATGGGTTTGACAGATTTTGCGTCATGGGGTTCGTCAACCAATGCCCGCAACGATTCTGCGCCAGCGCCGATGTAGGCGTAATTGTAGGTGAGATCGGCCTTCTCACCAATCACGCCGATCACGCATCCGCCTTTCAGCAAGCGCCTGCGAATACGGGCGTTCAACACTGGTGCTTCGAGGCGGGGGTTGCAGCCGATCAGCAGGATGGCGTCGGCCTCATCAATGCCCTTGATTGCCGAATTGAGAAGATACCCGGCGCGCCCGCCATGTTCACCGAGCGGCGTGCCATCCTGGCGGCAATCAATGTTGTCGACGCCGAGTTTCATCGCAAGCTCCTTGAGCGAGAATGCCTCTTCGGCGCTCACCAGGTCACCCAGGATGAAACCGGTGCGGGCCGGGCCAGCAGCCTTCATTTTTTGGGCGACGCGCGACAGGGCCTCTTCCCAGGAGGCGGGACGGAGCTTGCCGAACTCGCGCACATAGGGCTGGTCCAGGCGCTGCGTGCGCAGGCCGTCCCACACAAAGCGCGTCTTGTCGGAAATCCACTCCTCGTTCACGTCTTCATGGGTGCGCGGCAGGATGCGCAGCACTTCGCGGCCACGCACATCGACGCGGATGTTGGAACCGACGGCATCCATCACGTCGATGGTTTCGGTCTTGCGGAGCTCCCACGGACGCGCCTTGAATTCATAGGGCTTTGACGTCAGCGCCCCCACCGGGCAGAGATCAATGATGTTGCCCTGCAATTCCGAAGTGATGATCCGGTCGAGATAGGTGGTGATTTCGACATCCTCGCCACGGCCCGTCAGGCCCATGTCAGTGATGCCAGCCACTTCCGTGGTGAAGCGCACACAGCGCGTGCACTGGATGCAGCGCGTCATCTCGGTCTTCACCAGGGGACCGAAGTCCTTGTCTTCCACCGCCCGCTTGTTCTCGTGGTAGCGGTTCTTGGAAATGCCATAGGCCATGGCCTGGTCCTGCAAGTCACACTCGCCACCCTGGTCGCAAATCGGGCAATCCAGCGGATGGTTGATGAGCAGGAATTCCATCACGCCTTCGCGCGCCTTCTTCACCATGGGAGACTTGGTAAACACTTCCGGCGGCTCGCCATTGGGGCCGGGGCGAAGATCATTGACCGACATGGCGCAGGAGGCCTGCGGCTTTGGCGGCCCGCCTTTGACTTCAACAAGACACATGCGGCAGTTGCCGGCAATCGACAGGCGCTCGTGGTAGCAGAAACGCGGCACCTCGGCGCCCGCGATCTCGCAGGCCTGCAACAGCGTCAAGCCGTTGTCGAAGTCCATTTCCTTGCCGTCGATTTTCAGTTTGGGCATGTGTCAATCTCAATCATCGCAACAGCAAATTCATTCCCCCTCGCGAGGATGGCGAAATTTGGCCAGCCAGGGAACCGCATCCGTCTCGCGCTTGCGGCGCGATCCACCTTCCCCAAAGGGCAAGGGACATGCACGTCGTCGCTTCTCCTCTGGAGAAGCTGTCGCGAAGCGGCTGATGAGGTCCCTTCGCCGGCCATGCAAAGTCCAAGTTCAGCGAGGTGCATCACTTTCCCCACAACAAAAATGCCGCGCCGGCAACGGCGACAGTGGCGATGCCACTGTAAACAAAATTCATTGTCGCCGTCGGGCTTTTTTGGCCGGCCAAAACACCTGTTGCAATGCGTTCCCAGCCATAAGACGTGGCACAAAGGCCAACGAATGCGAGAATGATGCCGCCACCCCAACCACCAAATCCCTTGCCCAACCAATAGCCGAGCAAGCAGACAGAAAGTTCAAAGGTTTTGCGAATGGCGAACATGGTGCTTACTCCGCCGCTTTCTGGTGGGCGCGCACCGCGCCGTCGGTGTCTGAGCGATAGGAATAATCGTCGATGCGCTGTTCAATGACATGGCGGAAGTGGTTGATCAGGCCCTGGATCGGCCAGGCGGCGGCGTCCCCCAGGGCGCAGATCGTGTGGCCCTCGACCTGCTTTGTCACATCAAAAAGCATGTCGATCTCGCGCTTTTCGGCGCGGCCCTCGGCCATGCGGGTCAAGACGCGCCACATCCAGCCCGTGCCTTCGCGGCAGGGTGTGCACTGGCCGCAGGACTCGTGCTTGTAGAAATAAGCGAGCCGCGCAATGGTGCGGATCAAGTCTGTGGACTTGTCCATGACAATGACCGCCGCCGTGCCAAGGCCGGACTTGAGCTTTGAAAGCGAGTCAAAATCCATGGGCGTGTCGATAATCTGTGCGGCGGGCACCATGCGCACGGACGAGCCGCCGGGAATGACTGCCAGGAGATTGTCCCAGCCGCCACGCACACCGCCTGCGTGTTTCTCAATCAACTCGCGGAAGGTGATGCCCATTTCCTCTTCCACGTTGCAGGGTGTGTTCACATGGCCCGAAATGCAGAACAGTTTGGTGCCCACGTTGTTGGGATTGCCGATGGAATTGAACCACGTTGCACCGCGGCGCAGGATAGTTCCTGCAACAGCAATCGATTCCACATTGTTCACGGTGGTTGGCGCGCCATAGAGGCCGACGTTGGCCGGAAACGGCGGCTTCATGCGGGGCTGGCCCTTCTTGCCTTCGAGGCTTTCCAGCATGGCAGTTTCCTCACCACAGATGTAGGCCCCTGCCCCGTGATGGACGACAATGTCGAAATCCCAGCCATGGATGTTGTTCCTGCCGATGAGGCGCGCTTCATAGGCCTGGTCCACGGCAGCCTGAAGATGTTCGCGCTCGCGGATAAACTCGCCACGCACATAGATATAGGCTGTATGCGCGGCCATGGCGGCACCGGCAATCAGGCAGCCTTCGACCAACAGGTGCGGGTCATGGCGGAGGATTTCGCGGTCCTTGCAGGTGCCGGGCTCGGATTCATCGGCATTGACCACAAGATAGTGCGGACGCTCGCCCACCACCTTGGGCATGAAGGACCATTTGAGGCCGGTGGGGAAGCCCGCACCGCCCCGGCCACGCAGGCCTGAGGCTTTCATCTCGTTGACAATCCAGTCCCGGCCCTTGTCGATAAATGACTTGGTATCAACCCAACAGCCGCGCTGCCTGGCACCTTCCAGTCCCCAATCATGGAGGCCGTAGAGATTGGTGAAAATGCGGTCCTTGTCAGCGAGCATGGCTCATTTTTTCCCTGACTTTGGGCCTGGCTTTTCACCGACGGCTGTATCAGGCCGCCAACCCTTGGCCAGCTTTGTGGCCTGCTTCACCCAGTCGTCGCGCTTGGCACGGCCCTTGAAGCCTTCCAGCTTGTCATCAATCCAGGCCAGTTCCTTGGCCGACCAGGCGGCGACTTGATCGAAGTGCCAGATGCCAATCCTGTTCAGCAGCTTTTCCAGCGCAGGGCCAACGCCCCAAATCAATTTCAAATCATCGCCCTTGCCGCGCGGCTTGGACAGAAGCTCCGGGCGGCCATCAATGGATTTCGCGGCGGAGCGCAGAACGGGCTTTGGCGCCTTGTCTGCCTTTGGTGTTGCAACCGCGCTGCGGGGCGGCACGGCAATCTTGGCAGGCGGTGGCGGTTTTGGCTTGGATGCCGGCCGCGCCAAGACTTGCGGCGGTGCTGCAACGGCAGGTGCCTCAACGGCGGGTTTAGGCGCAGGCGCGGTTGCAACGGGCGGGGCTGCCGCAACCGGTGGCACAGTCGGAGGCGGGGGCGGTGGCGCTTCCACCCGCTTGAAGCTGCGCTGGCCTTTGTAAAGTGATTTGTCGG
>JANPDD010000126.1:0-5235 GCA_031431295.1 Hyphomicrobiales bacterium
AGCGCACCTGCCTTGGGCGCAGGGGGTCGCGAGTTCGAATCCCGCCGCCCCGACCACCCTTCGCCGAAGGCTTCGGGTGGCTCCGCCAGACACGGATGAAGCTGGCAAACGAAGTCTTTGGCGAAGGGTGTCGCCCGAAGCTCCTGCCGGAGCGGAGGGGGACTGGCGGATCGCATATCTCAGCAATGTATTATGTTTATCTTCTGCGAAGTGTCCATCATCCAGATCAGCGCTACGTCGGGTATACAGCCGATTTAAAAAACCGACTTTCATCCCACAATCGCGGCGAATCCAGTCACACAGCCAAATACTTGCCTTGGGAACTTGAAAGCTAAGTTGCTTTTAAGAGCGAAGCTGCCGCCAAATCCTTTGAAACCTATCTCAAGTCAGGCTCTGGCCAGGCTTTCGCCAACAAGAGATTTTGGCTGAACAACGCGACTTGATGGTTGCTGCCTGCAAATGCTAGATCCATGCCAACGAGGAGTTCCACATGCCCGCTCGCATCTACAAACCCGCCAGAAATGCCATGCAGTCAGGCAAGGGTAAAAGCGGCCAATGGGTTTTGGAGCATGAGCCCGAAACCCCTGGCGCTGCCGACCCGCTGATGGGCTGGACATCGACGACTGACACCATCACGCAAGTGAAACTTACGTTCGAAACCCGTGAAGAGGCCGAGGCCTACGCCCGCCGCAAGGGCCTTGCCTTTGTGGTTCAGGTCGAAACGCCCGTGCGTGCGCAGAAGAAGTCCTATTCCGACAATTTCAAGTTTGGCCGCACCGACAACTGGACTCATTGAGTGCATCCCGCGTCTGGCACACGACTCCGTAGCTCAGCTGGACTAGAGCAAGTGCCTTCTAAGCACTAGGTCGTTGGTTCGAATCCAACCGGAGTCGCCATTTCCTTTTGATCAACGAGCGCAAGCCATGACGCTACTGCGGCCAGGCTTTCCGGTTCATCGAGAAAGGGAACGTGGCCCCGGCCCGGAACATTCGCGCACGCGGCATGGGGGAGGGCGGTCTTGAACCGGGCAACTGTCGCCGGTGAAAGAAGGTCAGAATTTTCGCCCCGCAGTATGGTCACAGGTTTGTCCTGCAGTGCTGGCAGCAAATCCCACAGTTCCGACAATTGGCCAGTTTTCACCAGCTCCCGGTCAGGCAAAGTAGTGGCAAGTCGCAAGTCATAGTCTGGAACAATGCGGTTGCCCCGCTCGGTAAAAACCCGACTGGCGACTTGACGCCATGCGGCCGGGCTGACGTTTCGAAATTCCGGGCGGGCGCGCGCCAACGCATCAGCCGCCGCCGCCCAGTCAGGAAACTCTGCGGCAACGCCGACGTGGCCCATGAGTCTCAACATGCCATCAGGCTCAATGCGCGGACCAACGTCGTTGAGAAATAGCCCGGAAAGCCGTTCTTGATGCATTCCTGCCATCAACATGCCCACGATCCCGCCGCGAGAGGTGCCGAGCAGTGCCACGCGGTCCAGACTGTAACTGTCGAGCACCGCGATCGTGTCGGCCAGTTCCACAGCGGGAGTGTAGCTCGCAGGATCAGCGGCATGGCCCGAACGGCCGCGCCCGCGAAAATCCATGGCAAGAATGGCGCGTGTGCCGGAATACGCCGAGATGACCGGTTCGAAGTCCCTTGAATTGCGGGTCAACCCCGGCAGGCAGAGGAGAGGCACACGGTCAGCGGGGCCATCAACCAGGGTAACGAAAACGTTGGTGCCGTCCGCCATGGCAAGTTGGCGGTCGCCAGTCATCTGTCTCAATCACAGCCCATGATCAGGGCCTTGATTGATCCTCCCGAACAACTGCGTTCAGGTGCGACCGAAGTGGATGCGACCGTGATGTCGGAAGGTGATCCGCGGCGCAAGTCGGCAGACATGGCCTGCACGGATTTCGGCGCAAGCCGGGAGCGGTAGATGTGCAGGTTCTGCAGGACTTTCTGAACATACTGGCGCGTTTCATAGAATGGAATCGACTCGACCCAATCGACAGGATCAACAAGGCCCGAGCGCAAATCGCCATACTCGGCAACCCATTCGCGCGCCCGGCGCGGGCCGGCATTATAGGCAACCAGTGTAAGGACATAGGAGCCGTCAAAATCGGCGATCAGGTCTCCGAGGTGCGCAGCCCCCAGCTTGACATTGTAGGCGGGGTCCCCCGTCAGCTTTGAAGCGGCATAGGACAGGCCATGTTGCCTGGCCACCAGCTTTGCCGTGCCTGGCATGAGCTGCATCAACCCCTGCGCCCCAACCTTGCTGCCGGCCAATGGGTCAAACTCACTCTCCTGCCGCGACAACGCGAAGACGAGCGATTTCTCCACGGGCCTTCCCACTTGTTTCCAATCAGGCAGACCCCTGATCGGATAGGAGTAGGAGTCGATATCCATTTGCCGTTGGCTCGCCGCTTTTGCAAGGCGAAGTGCCAGCGTCGTTCCCCCCAACTGATGCACGATCGCGGCAGCCGCATTCATTTCAGCAAGCGAACTGAACCGGTTGGAGATTGACCACAGAAACATGTTCAATTGCCGTTTGTCGGCGGCCTGTGCCATGAGGCGCATGGCCCGGATGACTTCATCGCGGTCCACAACGGCACGGGCTGCACTTGTTGTATCAGAACTCTGGATGCGCTCCGGCACTTCACCGAGCCCGATTTTCTCCCGCGCCAGTTGCCCGTAAAAGATCGTGGAATACTGTGATGCCGACTTGTAGGCGGCGTTGGCCGAACCCTTGTCGCCATTTGCCTCGTGGGCACGGCCGATCCAGTAAGAAGCCCTGGCCTTTTCGGTGCGGGTTGGCGCCAATTCATTCAGGGTATTGAAGTGCCGCATGGCGGTTTCGGGCTTGTTCAAATAGCGCAAGGCAATCCAGCCTGCCAGGAATTCAGCTTCAACAGCGCTGTCGCCTGCGGTCATTCCGTGCCGGGCGGCAATTTGGTAGGCCGACTTCCAGTGGGACTTGTGTTGCGGTCCGATGGAGCGTCGCGCGATAATGCGGCGCTCGACCCACCAGGCCTCCGGGTCTCCCATTTCTGCATCCGTGCCCGGTGCGGCAACAAGAACGGTGCGCGCCTTGTCGAATTTTTCGAGGCGGCGGTAGTGCCGGGCCAGCGCGTATCTCAAGGCCGGGATGTTGCGGTTGGCCGACGACAGTGCTGCATGCTGCTTGTCGGCACCGCTTGTGCCGCGAAGGAGTGCCTGCGCCACTTTCGCAATTGAAACATAGCCTGGCCCCAGGCGTTTGGCATGACGAACCGCAGCATCAGCTTGTTGCGCATAGATGAGTTGCCATAGGCGCCGACGCATGTCCGCCTCGGTGATCACCGTTGAAAATTCGGCAAGTGTGGCTGCCTCGACCACACCATCCATGTCAGGATTGAGCCAGGCGCGCATGAGGGCTTTCCGGCCCGCTTCACTGTCACCGCCCGCATAGGCAGCACGCGCCAGCGCAAGATTGCCAAACGACGTTCGGGGATTGCGCCCGGCAAAGTGTTTGAGCACCCGTTGCGAGCGGTCGTTGTGGTCAAAAAGAGCCTTCTCGGCCCGAATATGAAGGCTGTCAGCCAATGGCCAGTTCGGAGCAACATCCAGAAATCCGATGATGCGGTCATAACCGGCCTCTGCTCCCTTGTCCTTGAGGTAAAGAAGCTCGACAAGCTTGATCGCGGCGACGTCCCCGGACTGTTGTGCACTGGTGCCTGCGCCCGCAAAATCACCCTTCAAAGCCAGGCGGATGGCGTCGACCGCTGACGAGGCGATAGCGGGGCCTGCATGCAAGGGCATGGCCGCAACCGCAGTTGCACCAAGCAAACCGGCCAAAAATCGGCGTCGACTCATTCCATTCAGCAACGGTCCTGCTCCTTCAAAGTCTTTCTATTCGCCTAGCGGGGGCGGGGTAAAGGCCAAATCCGGCTTGTTTTGGGCACCAGGACATTCGTCAAATCTGCCTTTGCTTGCCGTGTCTTACATGAACGACTATGGTGCCGCGAAAAGCCGGACTCCACACGGTCGCGAAAGACTAGTTGGCCACTGGTTTCCAACTCATTAACCAAAGAGGTTTGCCGTGAAGTTCCAGGGTTCATTCCCAGCCTTGATTACCCCGATGAAGAATGGTGCTGTCGACGAAGCGGCTTTCCGCAAATTTGTTGCCTGGCAGATCCAGCAGGGCAGCCATGGTGTTGTTCCCGTCGGCACAACCGGCGAAAGCCCGACTGTGACGCCCGAGGAACACAAGCGCCTGATCGAGATCTGCGTCGAGGAGGCAAAAGGCAAGGTGCCTGTCATTGCAGGCACAGGCTCCAACAATACCGCTGAAGCCATCGAATACACATCTCACGCCATGAAGGCGGGGGCCAACGCGGCGCTTGTCGTCGTACCTTATTACAACAGGCCGACACAGGACGGCCTCTACGCCCATTTCAAGGCGATTGCGAATGCTGTTGATATCCCGGTCATTGTCTACAATGTGCCAGGCCGCACCGTCGCCAACATTTCTGTCGAAACGCTTGACCGCCTGGCCAAGGATTGCCGCAACATCATCGGCACCAAGGATGCCTCAGCCGACCTGACACGCCCTTCACGCCAACGCCTGATGACGGGCGAAGGCTTCATCCAGCTCTCGGGCGAGGATGGCACGGCGCTGGGCTTCAACGCCCATGGTGGCGTGGGTTGCATTTCAGTAACGGCCAATGTTGCGCCGCGCCTGTGCGCCGACCTGCAGGAAGCAACCCTTGCGGGAGACTATCGCGGCGCCCTCAAATTGCAGGACCGGCTGATGCCGCTGCACCATGCGCTGTTTGTGGAAAGCAGCCCAGGCCCCATCAAATACGCCGTCAGCCTTCTCGGCCACTGCACGCCGGATGCGCGGCTGCCGCTGGTGCCGGTGACCGAGGCCACAAAGAAGGTTGTGCGCGACGCCATGATCCACGCAGGGCTGTTGAACTGACATGTCTTCAAAGAGCGGTGGCGCGAAAAAATCGCGCAGCCCTGTCGGCATCATCGTCAAGGGCGACAACCGGCGCGCCCGCTACGACTATGAACTGATGGAGAAGTTCGAGGCTGGCATTGAACTCAGGGGTTCGGAAGTCAAATCGCTGCGCACGGGTCATGTCAATTTGGGTGAAGCCTATGCCGCGATGAAAGGCAGTGATCTCTTTCTCATCAATTCCAAGATTCCGGGTTACCGCGAGGCCAACCGCTTCAACCACGACCCCACGCGGCCGCGGCGGCTGCTTCT
>JANPDD010000127.1:0-2877 GCA_031431295.1 Hyphomicrobiales bacterium
GGCGTGGCGATCATCCGCGCCTTCTTGTCCATGAGGACAATGAGGGGAATGTTGTTGCGCCGCGCCACTTCGAAGTCATTCGTATCGTGTGCGCCGGTGATCTTCACCGCACCCGTGCCGAATTCCGGATCAGGATATTCATCGGCAATGATGGGAATCAAGCGCTCGGCAATGGGCAGGCGCACCAGCTTGCCCACAAGGTTTTTGTAACGCTCATCTGTGGGATGCACGGCAACCGCACCATCGCCCAGCATGGTCTCGGGCCGCGTCGTTGAAATGACGATTTCGGAGATGCCGTCGACCGGACCATCAGCCAGCGGATAGGCGAAGGACCACATGGTTCCCTTGGTGTCACGGGTTTCGACTTCGAGATCGGAAATGGCGGTTTCAAACACCGGATCCCAATTCACAAGGCGCTTGTCCTTGTAGATCAGGCCTTCCTTGTAAAGCTGCACGAAGACCTTGCGCACCGCTTGCGACAAGCCTTCGTCCATGGTGAAGCGTTCCCGCGACCAATCACACGACGCACCAAGCCTTCGAAGCTGCTTCGAAATGATGCCGCCTGATTCTTCTTTCCATTTCCACACCCGATCCAGAAACGCTTCGCGTCCCATGGTCCGGCGGTCGATGTTGCCCTCCTTGGCAATGAGCCGCTCCACCACCATTTGCGTGGCGATGCCGGCATGGTCGGTGCCGGGTTGCCACAGCACGTCGCGGCCACGCATGCGCTCGAAGCGGCAAAGAATATCCTGGATGGTGTTGTTGAGGGCGTGCCCCATGTGCAGCGAGCCCGTGACATTGGGCGGCGGAATGACGATTGTGTAGGGCTTGGCGCGTGGCCTGCGCCCCGGCTTGAAATAGCCGCCCTCCTCCCAGGCCTTGTACAGGCGGGACTCAATTTCAGCAGGAGAGAATATCTTGGTAATTCCAGGTTCGGACATGTGGGCGCAATTTCAAAGGGTTGAGTTGCGCCGCGTATAGAGGGGTGCCAAGCCCCAATCAACTCTCGCGGATTCCGCTCCCCGCGTGTTGCGTCTGGGCAAAATGCTGTTAATACTTTCCGGGTGATTTCAGGGGGTCAGGGTCATGCGTCAACTCATTTCAGGAATAGCCACGGTTCTGTTGCTTGGCACGCAGGCTGGCGCTGCCGATATGGATACTCCTGTCGGCACAGATTGGTCGGGGTCCTACCTCGGCGTCCACACCGGCTATTTGTGGGGCGAAACAGAGGTTGAGGTAGGTGGCGTCATCGTCGAGTCGGGCGCCAAAACGGATGGCTGGGTTGGCGGCATTTATCTCGGACACAACTGGCAGCGCGATGAACTGGTGTTCGGCATCGACGCGGATGCAGGATTGGCCGATGTGAGCGGCACCGGTCGTCCACCGCCGCCGGAGCTGCCCAACACCTATGACATGAAATGGAACGCCCACCTGCGACTGCGTGCCGGCGTGGCCCCGGGACAAGGCAATGTCCACCTCTTTGCCGCAGCCGGCGTGGCCTTTGCAAATTTCTCGTTCACAGATGGCGACACCGGCGAAGGATCTGACGCGACCTATGTGGCACCGTCAGTTGGCGGCGGTGCTGAATTGAAACTGTCAGACAGCCTGACGGCACGCATGGAAGCGATCTACGATCTCTACAGCATGGGGTCCGGCCTTGTTGCCTTGGATGACTATGAGGCCCGGCTGCAGGACACGCTGACTGTGCGGGCAGGCCTGAGCCTGGATTTCTAGCGCCCGTTGCGCGCCACGCGGGAGATTTCTTCCCGCACCAGACGCTCCACAAGCGGTGGCAGATTGTCATCAAGCCACTGTTTGAGCATGCCCCGCAGAAGCTCGCGTGTCACATCCTCCAGCGAGCGCCCGCCCATCCCTTGCGAAAACAGGCTGGCCGACAGATGCCGGAAGGCGGCTTCGGTCGCGGCTTCGGCATGGTTGGACAGCATGCGCGGCGCTTGTTGCTGTTGCGGCTGCGGTGACGGCTGAAAATAGCCGTGCTGATCCTCATATTGCGGCTGAGGCACTGCGTAGGCGTCGGGCGGTTGGTAAGCCGGCTCATAGGGTTGCCCGTGGGGTTGCCCGTGGCCCTGCGCCGCCATGTCCTCTTCATAGGTGAGGTCGTCAAACTCGTCCTGCAAGGTGCGGCCGCGCAGTGCGGGCGCAGGTTCAGGCGGCGGCTGCATGGCGGCCGGCAAGACGCGCTGGTCAATGAGACGGCGGTCCTGCAGCTGACCCGGCACCGGCGCTAACGTTTGCGGCTGGGGCTGGGGCTGGGGCTGCCCCGCAGCGCCCGCCATGATGCCCCGGAAATCGCTGCGCGCTGGCGGTGGCGCAAGTTTCTTGGGTTCAACGGCACTCCGCGCTTGCCGCCGCAGTGGCGGCATGGGAGGCACTTCCGTGGTGCTGCGCAGGATCCGGCCACGCAATTCGGCAATTTCCTGGGCTGTTTCGAGATTGCGGGTTTTGGCATCTTCCAGGCTGACCCGCATTTCGCGCAACGCCCCGCGCATCAGCGTGCCGCGCGCTTCACCGCTGGTGGAAGACCCCTGTTCCCCCACATCACTGTCTATTGCCTTGCGGATTGAGGCCAGCAGATCTTCCATTTTCGGCTCGATGGACAACTCAACAACCCCAAACGTCAACACCTGGTTTCTGGCTCAGTCGAATCCGAGCCCGCTGCGCGCCGTGACATCTTCAATACAAAACTTGCGCCAACTTGTCACGCCGGAAGGCGTCACTCAAGGGTGTCCGCGTCCAGTCCGATCCACTTGTCCTTAACCAGCTCATAGTTGGCCTCCACATCATAATAGGGACCGGGAAGCCCAAGGCCGCGCGCCGTGAGCCGGCCGATGGCCGCGAGCAACTGGTAGGAGGCCA
>JANPDD010000128.1:0-7253 GCA_031431295.1 Hyphomicrobiales bacterium
CGGCTTCGAGACCCGGAACGATTTCACCCGCCGCAAACACCTGGATCTGGAATTTGCCGTCGGTCGCCGCGCTCACAAACGTGCTGAAGGTCTCGGCAGTGCCAAAAATCGTATCAAGAGCCTTGGGAAAGCTCGACGTCAAGCGCCATTTGATCTCCGGCATGGACTGCGCAATGGCAGGAGATGCAAGTGCTGCCGTGGCGCCCACCGCTGCAACGCCCGTGCGTTTGAAAAATTTGCGTCGATTGATTTGCGCCGTCATTGCGGATGTTCTCGCCAGTTGCCCGATCTATTTGCTCTTGGGTGACATGATCATGATGATCTGGCGGCCTTCGGACCTCGGCTCCAGTTCAACCTTGGCCACATCCGCCATGCCTTCCTTGACCCGGATCAGGAGTTTGTAGCCCAGGTCCTGATGGTCCATTTCGCGGCCGCGAAAGCGCAGCGTCACCTTGACCTTGTCGCCTTCGTCGAAGAAGCGCCGTGCTGCCCTCATCTTCACCTCGTAGTCATGATCATCGATCATGGGGCGAAGCTTGATTTCCTTGAGTTCAACGACCTTCTGCTTCTTGCGCGCCTCGGCTGCCTTTTTCTGTTCCTGGAAGCGGAACTTGCCGTAGTCAAGGATCTTGGCCACGGGCGGCTGGGCGTCCGGCGAAATTTCAACGAGGTCGAGACCCGCTTCCTCAGCCATGATCAGGGCCTGGCGCGTTGGCACGACGCCGACATTGGCACCATCGGCGCCGATCAGGCGCACTTCGCGCGAGTCGATGCGGTTGTTGATTTTGTGTTCGTCTTCCCTCTCGGGAGCGGGGGCATTGCGGTTGAAGGACGGTCGGCGGGGGGGAAGGCTCAAGCGCTGTAAATCTCCTGTTGTGGTACACCGGTTGCGGGGCAATGATGTTTTGCGAATCCGGCGCACTCTCGTTAGCAAGGAAAACCTGCAAAAAGAAGGGCTTTTGATGGCCATGGGCCGCGTTGCATTTGATGGGGAACTGAAAGGTTTCCGCCTCGCCTACTTGAAGGACGGCTCGGCCGATGACATCGGCCCCTGCGGCATCTTCTGGTTGGGGGGCTATCGCTCCGACATGACCGGCACAAAGGCCGAGAATCTTGCGGATCTGGCCCGCGCCACAAGGCGCAATCTCCTGCGTTTTGATTATTCCGGCCATGGCCAGTCGGAAGGCCTGTTTGTCGATGGCACGCTTTCGTTCTGGCTGGAGCAGGCAACCCACATGTTTTTGCGCCACACCCAAAACCCGCGCGTCATTGTGGGCTCCAGCATGGGCGGCTGGCTCGCACTTCTGCTGCTGCGGCGGTTGCTGCGTGAAGATCCCCTGGCCGCGCGCCGGATCGTCGGCCTCGTGCTGATTGCCCCCGCCACCGACATGACCAAGGATCTGATGTGGGAGGGTTTCGACCGCGAGGCCAGGGAAGAGCTTCTTGACCGTGGCGTTTACCTCGGTCCCTCTGAATACGGCGAACCTTACGCCATCACCAAAAAACTGCTCGATGACGGCGAAAACCACCTGCTCCTGCCGGATGGCATGCCCGTGCCTTGCCCGGTCAGGATTTTGCAAGGCAGCATGGATCTGGACGTGCCGCCGGCCCATGCGGTCAAGACGTTTGAGGCGCTGCAGGCGAGTGACATCACCCTGACCTTTCTGAAGGACGGTGACCACCGCCTGTCTACGGCGGTGCACCTGCGCATCATCCAGGACACAGTGCGCCAGTTGGCCGAGCGCGCTGACGGCATCATGTATTGATTTGTTTCAGTATGCCGGGCAGCAGGGCCTGGAGTCCGTCACGATAGCTCGGATGGATGAAGTCATGGCCCAGTTCCTGCTTCACGCGGGCGTTCGACACCCGCTTTGATTCGGCAAAAAAACTCCGCGCCATGGGCGACAGGCGGGCCGCCTCGAAATCCACCTCCGGCGGTGGCCGCAGACCCAGAAGCATCGCCGCGTAAGCCACCACGTCCTGCGGCGGGCAAGGTTCATTGTCGGCAACATTATAGGCCCGGCCCGGGTTTGGCCGTGCCATGGAGGCCGCGAGAATTCCCGCGATGTCGTCCACATGAATGCGGCTGAAAACTTGGCCGGGCTTCACCACACGCTTGGCGGTGCCATCGGCCAGCGCAACCAGTTGGTTTCGCCCCGGCCCGTAAATGCCGGCGAGCCTGAAAAGATGAACTGGCAATCCATGGGCCGTGAACAGCCGAAGCCAGGCCTGCTCCGCCAGAAGGCGCCTGCGCCCCCGGTCTGTTGTCGGGGCAAGAGGCGTGGTCTCGTCAATCCAGGCGCCACCATGGTCACCGTAAACACCGGTGGTCGAGAGATAGGCAACCCAGGAGAACGCTGCGGCGCGTTTCGCCAGTTCACCGCCAAAGCGCTGCAACACTGGATCGCCCGCCGCATCTGGGGGAACAGACGAAACAATATGCGTGACTGTTTCGGGAATCTGCACCAGCGCGTCAAAAAGCACGCCGTCAAATCCGCCCTCGCGGATGGCAGCGACACCCTCAGCACTCCGGCTTGTTCCGGTGATGCGCCAGTCCGCCCGATTGAGCCGCGACGCAAGGTGGCGGGCCGAAAAGCCAAAGCCGAAAAACAGGATGTGCCTCATGTTGTCCCCGCCTGCGTCGCCCATTCTCCGCGGACGTCGGCGTCGGCTTCGTCTGCCAGGCACTGGCTGGCCAGGTACCGGTGGCGTTCCCCGCCCGCCAGTTGGCCATGGGCCCACACCGCCATGGCCCGCACCAGGGGCGAGGCATGAAGAAGCAAACGTTCCACAATGGGCAAAAGGGCAAGATTACCGCTGTTGCCCGCCGCAATCAGGCAATTGCGCAGGAAACGCGTGTGGCCGATGCGCTTGACGGGCGAGCCTGAAAACAATTTGCGAAACGCCGCCTCGTCCAGCCGCAACAGTTCCGCAAGGGGTGGTGTCAGCAGATCATCGCGGGCCTGCAGTTTCAACTCCCGCGCTGCTTCGGCGAATTTGTTCCACGGGCACACGGCCAGGCAATCATCACAGCCATAGATGCGGTTTCCCATGGGGACACGGAATTCACGCGCAATGTGGCCCCTGTGTTCAATGGTGAGATAGGAAATGCAGCGCCGCGCATCCAACTGGTACGGTGCCGGAAATGCCGCCGTCGGGCAAATGTCAAGGCAGGCACGACATGTGCCGCAATGATCCGCTTCCCTCGCATCAACGGGCAGCGCGGCACGCGTGAGAATGCTGCCCAGAAAAAACCAAGACCCCAACTGGCGCGACACAAGATTTGTGTGCTTGCCCTGCCAGCCCAGCCCCGCCTGCTCGGCCAGCGGCTTTTCCATGAGGGGTGCTGTGTCCACGAATACTTTCACTTCGGCACCCGACTGCTGCGCCAGCCACTGCGCCAGGCGCTTGAGCTTGCCCTTGAGCATTTCGTGATAGTCGCGGTTGAGGGCATGGACGGAAATGTTGCCGCTGGCCCTGTCGGCAAGCCTGGCCATGGGATCAATCACGGGCGTATAGGGCAGGGCAACGATAATGGCGCTGCGGGCTTGCGGCCACATGGCATCGGGCGAAGCGCGCCGCGGTGCCTCCTCTGCCATCCAGTCCATGTCGCCGTGGCGGCCTGCACCAAGAAATGCGTGCAGGCGTTGGCCCGTCTCCCGGGGCAGGCGCGCCGCCGTCACATGGACATGCGAAAACCCTTCGCCTCGGGCCTTGTCGCGGAACCGGCGCAGAAGCTCCTGCGCCCGCTCAGAAGTCAAGGTTGGCATAGTGGGCGGAGGGTGCCACGCCGGGTATGTGGTCCAGCAGAAGAGCACGGAACGAAGGCCGGGATTTGATGCGGCTGTACCAGGTCTGGGCCATGGGATGTTCCGCCCAATTGATCTCGCCCAGATAATCAATGGTGGAAATATGGGCCGCCGCCGCCAGGTCGGCAAAGGAAAGCTGTTCTCCCGCAAGCCATGAGTGTTCCTCGGCCAGCATGCCGAGATAATCGAGATGCGCCTTGAGCAGTGTGAGGCCAGCCCGCATCCGCTGCATGTCGGGCGAGCCCCGGCTGCCGAGCGAAGGCACAAAGCGCCGGATCACCTTTTCCGTCAGCACCGGTTCGGTGACATCGGTATAGAACTTGACATCAAACCAGGCGACAAGCCGGCGGACTTCCGCCCGCTCGCCTGCCGTGCCGGGAATGAGTTGAACGGTCGTGCCAAGTGTCTCTTCCAGATACTCGGTCACGGCCTCGGCCCCGATGATCGCAAGGCCGTTGTCCTCGATGTAGATCGGTGTCAGGCCTGCAGGATTGAGGTCACGCACCTGGTGTGAGGGCTGCCAAGGTTTTTCTTCGATCAGCCCTGCCTGCACACCATACTCCGCCAGTGCCAGGCGGATGCGCCTGCCGTGGGGATCGAGCGTAAAGTGATAGAGTGTGGGCATCTGCTGTCCGAAGGAGTGGAAGGGGACCGCACGTCTTGCGGCCATTGCCCCCGCAATTACGCCCAATTATGACGATTGCCGAGAGTGGGGCAAGCGATTCGCGCTTGGGGGCCTGCACCCGGATGGATCGGTCCAATTCATGTTCCTCGAACAAATCATCGTCCTCGCCCTCATCCAGGGAATTACCGAATTCCTGCCCATTTCCTCGTCCGGCCATTTGATCCTCGTTCCCGCGCTGACGGGCTGGAAGGATCAGGGCCTGCTCACCGACATGGTGACAAACGTAGGCTCGCTTCTGGCCGTCATCATCTATTTCTGGCGTGATGTGCTGGCCATGATGTTTGGCGCCGCCGACATCATGCGCCGCCACACCAGCCCCAATGCCCGGCTGGTCCTGAATATCGCAATCGGCACGCTGCCCATTGTTCTTGCAGGCCTTGTCATGAAGGCAACGGGCCTCGATGAGCATATCCGCAGTGCCACACTTGTTGCCGTCAACGCCATTGTCTTTGGCATCCTCCTCTACGCTGCCGATGCCTATGGTCTGCTCGCCCGCAGTATCCGCGACATGTCCTGGAAAGTCGCCCTCATCATCGGCTGCGCCCAGGCTCTGTCTCTGTCCCCCGGCACCAGCCGTTCCGGCATTACCATGACTGCGGCGCGGTCCATGGGCTACGTCCGCCCGGAAGCAGCGCGGTTCTCGTTCCTGCTGTCGATCCCCGCCAATGGTGCCGCCTCGGCGCTCATCATTGGTGATGCCATTTCGAGCGGCGAAACGCTCTCGGGCGCTGTCATTCTCACAGGCGTGCTCACCTTCTTCGTGGCGCTCGGGGCCATCGCCTTCCTGATGCGCATGCTGCGCACCATGAGCTTCCTGCCCTTCGTGATCTACCGCGTGATTCTGGGCGGCGCGCTGTTGGGATTGATCTGGTCCGGGGCTCAGCTTGGAACCGTGAACTGACCTTCCTTGCGGAAACGGTAGAGGTAGCCCGGCACAATATTGGCAAAACTGCGTGCCGTGATGCCAAGCCCCGCAAGGTCGCGGCCTTCCGCCTTGGCGGCAGCGCTCACCACATTGTCCGTTTTCAGGAGATCCACCTGATCGGGCGTGATCGGTGCCCCCGGCAGCCAGCCCACGGCGATGGCCAGGAGACGGGCCAAGGGCCACGGCAGGGCAACGAGCAGCCGCTTGCGTTGCACCGTGTCCAGGGTGAACTGCATCAGTTCCTTGAGGCTCGCAACCGATGGCCCACCCAGTTCGTAGGCCTTGCCGTCGGCACTGCCACGGTCGATCAGTGTCGCCATGGCTTCGGCCACGTCGCCCACAAAAACCGGCTGGATCAGCGTATCCGCCCCAATCACGGGAAGCACGGGTGAAAAACGGGCAAGCCCGGCGAGCCGGTTGAAAAACCGGTCATCAGGCCCAAACACCACCGATGGCCGAACTGCAATGGCCCCGGGGAAGGCGCGCGCTGCTGCGGCCTCACCCTTGCCCTTGGCTTGCGCCGAGCGGCATGCGGCAGACCCATCGGCACCCATGCCGGAAATGGTAATGAGGAGCCGGGCCTCGGCATTTTTTGCCGCTTTGGCGATCGCCTCCGCGCCAAAGACCAGGACAGCATCAAATGATTGCGCGCCGGATGATTGGTCGGTGCCGGTGGCATTGACCACGGCATGGGCGCCGGCACAGGCCGCCGCCAGCGAGGCGGGGAAGCGCGCATTGGCCTGCACCAGCGCAATCTGCCCCGGTGTGCCGAGCGGCAGAACATGGCCGGCAAGGTCGGGTCTGCGGCAGGCTACGCGAATGCGATAGCCGCGCTTTGCCAGGCTGCGCACCAACTGGCGGCCGATGAAACCGGAACCGCCAATAATGGTCACAAGCCTGTCGGAAGTCGTGGAAACCAAGGCACCCTCGCAATGCAATCGCGGAATTTCGCGCTCTTTTAGCGGCTGGCGACTGGAATGCAAATGGCGCATCGCCGCGCAGAAGCTCTGGTTGACAATACGCAGCACCGCCCCCTAAGAGACGCCCCGGATTGCCCTGATGGCGGAATTGGTAGACGCACTAGTTTCAGGTACTAGCGATGAAAGTCGTGGAGGTTCGAGTCCTCTTCAGGGCACCAAATCACAAATCTAAGACGTCCAAAGTTGTCCGATAGAGTTCAAGATTGCCCCTGAAAATGGGGCTTTTTTGTTGAAACCGGCAAATCGCGTGTCCGGGACCGGCCAGTGAAGTTTGTTGGTATCCGACAAATTTGTTGGTATCGTTGTTGGTATCTGGAAGCTTAGTTTCCTGGGCTTCCAAACTGCAAGGATGCCCGGAAATGCCGCTGACCGACGCCTTTGTGAAGAATGCCCGCCGTTCGCAAATCCCGAAGAAATACAGCGACAGTGGTGGATTGCATTTGTTGGTTACCCCGAATGGATCAAGACTTTGGAGGTGGTCATATCGCTTCGGAGACAAGCAGAAGACGATGGCTTTTGGCGCTTACCCCACAGTCATGTTGGCTGATGCGCGTGCGAAGCGCGACGCTGCAAAGAAACTGCTTTCAATGGGCCAAGACCCTTCGGAACAGTTGAAGCTTGATCGTATCAACAAGAAAAATGACAGGGAAACTACATTTCAGGCCATCGCCGAACAGTTACTGAGCAAGGTCGAACGCGAGGGCCGTGCCGAAGTGACACTGGCAAAGAAAAAGTGGCTGCTTTCGCTTGCCAATGCTGACATCGGGCATCGGCCCATTGGCGAAATCAGTGCGGCTGAAATTCTTGTTCCGCTTCGCAGGGTGGAAAGCCTTGGCAATCACGAAACGGCAAAG
>JANPDD010000129.1:0-11677 GCA_031431295.1 Hyphomicrobiales bacterium
TCTCGCCAAGCGTTGTCAGGTAGGCACCAACTTCGACATGTTCGCCGATGACCGAAGCCTTGAGATGTTGCTGCAATGAGGCAACCGACATGACCCGGCGGTGGGCATCTTCCAGATGGCCGCGGGTTTCCACCGACTGCACTGAACGCGCTTTCAACATCAGGATGCTGGCGACGATCTGCAGGCTGTTGGCCACCCGGTGGCCCATTTCTGCCAGCAACATGTCCTTCTGGTTGCTGAGATTCTCCAACTGGCGTTCTGCAAAACGACGATCCGATATGTCTTCGATGGCGAGCAGCAAGGTAACGTTTTCATCGTTTTCGTAAAATATCTTGCGCGCATTAAGCAGCATGGTTTTCTGCCCAATGTCGGGAAAAACCTGCTCAATCTCGAAATCGTTCATCACGCCGTGCTCAGGCACGATGCGCTCCAGCAGCAACCGAAGTGCTGCATTGTTCCAGGCCCCCGTCCCAAGATCATAGACCATGCGTCCAAGGGTCTCTTCCGGCGTGGTGCTGAAGACCGCATAGAAAGACCGGCTTGCGGCAATAACGCGCAAGTGTCCATCGAGCACAAGAAGTGACTCGCGCACCGTATCCACCATTGCATGAGCAAGGGTGCTTCCGTCTGTGACCACATCCAACAATTTCATTTCAATAAGCCAAGTATTTATGCGCAAAAATTGTGCACCAGAACTCAACAATGTGCAAAGACATATTTGTGGCAAGCCTTTGAGGGGGTTTTGTCAAAGGGAACATTGTTCCTGCCTGCGCGTTGAATGTCCGAATACACCACCCACGCGGAAGGATTTCATCATGGCCAAAGCCCAAAGTACCACTCAAAATGCCTTCACGATCCTCGAAGACGTCTTTGCCGTTGCAAGCACACTCCTGAAAAGGCGGAAAGACCGGGGCGTCGAAAAACTGCACAGCATGTCGGAAGCGACCCGTGACTATGTCGCTTCCCTGCCGGATCTGCCCAATCTTCGCGCCAAGGCGGGTGCTGCGGCAGAAAGCTTCGACGAACTTGCCGACTATGCTTTGCATACCGATATCGAACACGTTGTGACCGATGCCGCGGCCTTTGCGCGCAAGCACCCCATGGCGACAATCGGCCTGGCCTTGGCTGCCGGTCTCCTGGCCAGCCAGTTCTTTCGCTCGTCCCCGGTTGAAGTTGCGAAAAAGCCGGTCGCACGGACTGCCAAGAAGAAGGCCAAGATCGCCACAAAGGCGCGCCGCAAGGTGAATGGCACGGCTCATGCCAGTGCCTAGAGAAGAACGCCCGCGCGCCACATTGCCCAAGCTGCTCAAACAACTGGCTGGCGATGGCGCGCGCGTGGCTGAAGCTGAACTGGCCCTGTCCCGGGCGGAACTTGCCCAGATCATCCGGGGCTATGTCACCGGGATAGCCATTGGCGGCGTTGGACTGGCGGTATTGATTGCCGCCCTGGTCATCCTGGCACAAGGGGCTTCCATTGCACTGGCACCCTATCTGGCACCCTATCTGGCACCCTATCTCGACAGCGCCGCCACCGCATATCTCTGTGTTGGCCTCCTGTTGGCGGTGGTATCCGGTGCCCTGGCCCTCACGGCCAACCACATCCTCAAACAGAAACACGAGCCAGTCGGCCTCATCTTCAAATGGTTCGCAGGTGCGGGAGGCTTGAAATGACCGAAGTGACGGAACTCGAAGAACAAGCCGCAGAACGCCGCAGGCAATTCGCAATCACGCTCGATGAGATCAAATCCCGACCTGCGTTTCCGGCTTTTGCCATCGTGAGCATGGCACTCGCGGCACTGTTGGGTGCCAGGCGCCTGACGACTGCGGTGGTGGCAAGGCTTTCTAGCCACAAATGACGGCCGTTCAGGGCTGACTTTCAACAGTGTCCGCGTTTTCCTTGTGACGGGTCGCAATGAATTCCCCAAGTCCCGACAATCCTTCCATCTGATCACAGAAGATCTTGATGACGACAAGAAGCGGCAAGGCCATGGTGCAACCCGCAATGCCCCAAAGCCAGGTCCAGAAAGCCAAGGAGAGCAGAATGGCAACGGCGTTCATCTGCAGACTGCGCCCCATGACCTGAGGGCTCAAGATCTCTGATTCAAGAATCGAGATGACGAGATAGGCCAAAGGCACCAACAGGGCATAGCCCACGGAATCAAACGTCACGATGGCCATGAACCCCGCCAACGCAACGCCTGTCACGGCCCCGACGTAGGGAACATAATTGAGAAAGAAAGCCAGCACGCCCCAGAGATAGGGAAGCGGCATGCCCAAGGCGTGAAACGCGACAGCCACGATAACGCCCATCACAAAGTTTATCGCACTCAATGTAAGGACATACGCCGACACTTCACTTTCAATGTCGTAGACAATGTGCAAGGCGCGCTTTCGCGCCGACAGCGTTGGCAAAATTCGCACCAGCTTTTCGTAGAACAAGTCACCTGACGCCATCAGGAAAACTGCAAGGATCATTGTTGCGAGCAGCGAGAACAGGAACTGCACGGGGTAGCCTGTGACAATGCCGAAGATGGCCGGCAAGGCAGATTCACGGATGACAACTTCCTGGACATCAGAACCATTCGTTGCATTCGAAGTGTCCTGCATCTTCGCCGTGAGGTTGGTGAACGTGTCCAATGAAGATTGAAGGCCGCTGAATTTTTGGGCAAAGGCCTGCGCGAGTTTCGGTGCATCCTCATACCAGGATGCCACGGGGCCACTGACATAGTAAAAAGTGGCAAAGCCAGCTGCGAGCAACACAACGAAAAACACTGTGGCTGCCAACCAGGGTGGCGTATGATGCTTGGATAAATACCGCACTGCAGGCCGCAGTGTCAGCGCGATGAAAAGCGCAAGCACAATCGGCAAAAGGAAATCGCGGGCCAAATAGAGGCAAGCAACTGCGGCAACAAAGAGAATGGCACGAAGGAGATTGCGTATTTGTTTGCCGGTGTCAGGTTCGTTGACTGCAATCTCTGACGTGTTCGCGCTCATCAAATCTTGCCCATGAGGACCAGCACAACCACAATCAAAAGCACAAGGCCCAGGCCACCTGACGGACCATAGCCCCAACTGCGGCTGTGTCCCCAACTGGGCAATGCACCCAGGACGATCAGGACGAGGATGACGACGAGGACTGTGCTGAGCATGAGAGTTTCCCTTGATGGCCGGGACTTTGCCCGGGCGTCAGTGGAACGCGGCAGCGCCGAATTAGTTCCGGTGGGCGCTGCTCAAAACTGCTTCTGACTTTGCGTCAGGACCGAAGTTCTCATTTACCCCGATGTGCATCAACACAGCCAATCTGGTGCGGGCCCGGTTCACTCGGCTCTTGATGGTGCCAACTGCGACAGAACAAATGTCTGCCGCTTCCTCATAGGAAAACCCTGAAGCCCCGACGAGGATGATTGCTTCACGCTGATCTTCGGGCAATTCGGCAAGGGCTTCACGCAGATCGGCCATGTCAAGGTGACCATCCTGTTCGCCGTGCACCGCCACTTTGCTGGAATAAAAGCCGTCGGCATCCTCCACTTCGCGTTTGCGTTTGCGAAGCTGGCTGTAGAATTCGTTGCGCAAAATCGTGTAGAGCCAAGCCTTCATGTTGGTGCCCTGCTCGAAGCTTTCATGGTGTTTCCAGGCCTTCATGAGGGTTTCCTGCACCAGATCGTCTGCCCTGTCGCCCCGCGCCGTGAGTGACAAGCCAAAGGCGCGCAAGCCTGGAATAGCTGCAATCATCTGATCCCGGAACTGTGCGGAAATTGCCATGGGCAAAGGCTCAGTTCGACTTTTTCGGCGCACTTGCGGCTTCAAGCCGACTGAGCAAGTCCAGAAAGCGGTCTGGGACAGGTTGCTCGGCAACTTCGTTGTAAAACTTGCGCAGACGTTGACTGATCAAGTCGGATACTTCAGGCTTGGCTGATGTGGGCGTCATTGCTTCAGTCTTTTTCCCGGGCTTGAAAGGTTTGCCCTTCTTTTTTTCGTCATCAACCATAGGTCACCTAAAACAGAGGCCGGTTCGCACTGCACGAATGGCAGTCTGCCATTCTGAATGGCTTGAACAGTGCTAACAACGCCAAAATGGAAGAAGAGTTCCACAAAAATGGAAGATTTCACGGACATGGAACGAAAACATGCGCCAAACGTTAGTCAACGCAGTGTGTCGGCAATCATTTATCTAAACACTTGATATCAAACATAAAACAGGGATATGAATGAAACTCGCAGCCAATATTGCTCCCCATCTCCCCTACTTGCGGCGTTTTTCGCGCGCACTCACTGGCAACCAAAAAAGCGGCGACACCCATGTGGCGGCCCTCCTCGAGGCTTTGATCGCTGATCCCAGCTCGTTTGAAACCGAACCCAGCATCCGCATATCGCTCTATCGCACCTATTGTCGGTTGTGGGAGTCAATTTCTCTGAATGTCCGAGCCCCTGTTGCCAGCGGATCGTTTGAGGAGACGGCCCAGCGGCAGCTTGCCCACCTTGCACCCAGTTCCCGCGAGGCCTTTCTACTGATGGCCGTCGAGGGTTTCAGCAAAACCGAGATCGGCATCATCCTCGCCAAGACACCCCCCGAAATTGAATCTCTGCTCGAAGATGCTTCGCAAACGATCCTCAACCAAGTGGCCACGGACGTGATGATCATTGAGGATGAACCCATCATTGCCATGGATCTCGAAGCGCTGCTGGAGAGCATAGGTCATCGTGTCACCGGCGTTGCCCGAACGGAAAAGGAAGCCATCGAGCTGGCGTCTCTCAAGAGGCCAAGTTTGATCCTTGCTGACATTCAACTGGCCGATGGTAGTTCCGGGATAGACGCCGTGAACAACATCCTGAAGAGCATCAATGTTCCTGTGATTTTTATCACGGCGTTTCCAGAGCGGCTGCTGACTGGTGAAAAACCGGAGCCCGCATTCCTGATCACCAAGCCTTTCAGGCCCGACATGGTGAAAGCAGTGGTCAGCCAAGCATTGTTCTTTGATTCCGGGGCCGAAGTTTCGGCTTAGAGCAACGGGCGAGCAAGTGGAACCACTTGCGAAGCGAAAGTTGCTCCAAATTCAATATGCTACAGCAACCTGTCTGCGTTCAATTGAACGCAGGTTGCTGTAGCCGGAACCACTTTCCAGCCTGCGCGTTTTAACTGTGACCAGGCAATTCAGCTCGGTGACAAACAGCACAGGAGATCGACATGAATTGGGACCGTATCGAAGGAAACTGGAAAGAAACGCAAGGCAAGGCCAAGCAACAGTGGGGCAAACTCACCGATGATGATTTGGCCATCATCCAAGGGCGCCGTGAAGAACTCGAAGGTACGCTGCAAAAGCACTATGGCTATGCCAAGGACAAGGTGAAGGCCGAAGTCGATACCTGGCTCGGAAGTCTGTAGTTCGCAGACCAATTGCAAGGCATTGAGAAAACTTAGGGAGGCGGATCAATTCAATCCGCCTCCATTTTCGTTGCTATCCTGCGATTGGCAGCGTGATTTTGCGAATCCCACCCCCATCCCTGAGCGTGATCACGTACTCGTTGGGCGAAACAATCCCGACATCGTCCTGCGCCGCGTAGCTGTTTCTCTCACCACGCATGATCTCAATTTCATACCGAGTGCCACCGAACTGAAGGGATATCTCGAAGCCATTCCACTCCTTCAGGATGTACGGCTTCACGCGCAAGAGATTTGCCTCACGGGTGATGCCCAATATCGCCTCAAGTCCTGCACGATACATCCAACCCGCTGATCCCGTATACCAGGTCCACCCGCCACGACCCACATGCGGAGCGACAGAGTAGATGTCAGCAGCAATGACATAAGGTTCGACTTTGTAGAGTGAGGCGTCAGCTTCAGTGAGGGCGTGGTTTATGGGGTTCATCATCGAGAACAATTGGTTGGCGCGTTCGGTCTGGCCCAGTTTGGCATGGGCGAAAATCGACCAGATCGCTCCATGTGTGTATTGCCCGCCATTCTCGCGAACACCGGGTGGATAGGCTTTGATATAGCCCGGGTCCTTCTCCGTTTTGTCGAAGGGCGGCGTAAAGAGCAGCGCCAGCTTGTCATTGGGGCGTACCAGTTGCTTGTAGGACTCATCCATGGCGATTTCTGCCCGATTTGGTGCAGCACCGCCCGACAATACAGCCCATGACTGCGCAATCGCATCAATGCGGCACTCTTTGTTCTGCGCCGAGCCAAGCACGGTGCCATCATCAAAAAAGCCGCGCCGATACCACTGCCCATCCCAAGCGTCATTCTCAAGCGCGGTTCTCAGGCTTGCCACTCGTTCATTCCAGAGGGCGATGCGCGACGCATCACCACGGACAGTTGCAACTGGCAGAAATTCCATCAACGTGGCCAGAAGGAACCAGCCCAGCCATACACTCTCACCGTGACCGGACTCGCCAACGCGATTCATGCCGTCGTTCCAGTCGCCTGATCCCATCAGTGGCAACCCGTGGCCACCTGCCGCGAGACTGAGATCGAGTGCCCGGGCGCAATGCTCATAAAGCGTGGCAGTTTCCTCGGATGTGGAGGGTTGAAAAAACGCGTCATGCTCGCCTTGCACCAGCGCCTGTCCCTCAAGAAACGGGACCGTCTCATCAAGGACCGATACATCGCCCGTAACCTTGACGTACTGGCTCACACAATTCGCCAACCACACGGTGTCGTCAGAAATGCGCGTGCGAATACCCACACCTGAAGCGGGCAGCCACCAATGCTGAAAATCACCCTGAACGAACTGACGTGCGGCTGCACGCAAGATGTGTTCACGGGCGATTGCCGGCCTTGTCGTCAACAGTGCCGTGGAATCCTGCAGTTGATCACGGAATCCATAGGCTCCACTGGCCTGGTAGAATCCAGAGCGGGCCCACATGCGGCAGGCCAGTGTTTGATAGACCAGCCAGCCGTTCACCAGAATATCAAATGACCGGTCGGGCGTCTTGACCTGCACGGCACCCAGAGCCATGCGCCAATGTGCCGTGACGTCCTTCAACACTTCTTCGCATGACACTTCGCGATAGCGCAGTACCAGAGCTTGTGCTTCGACCAAATTGCTTGCGGCACCAAGCGAAATCACCAGCTCTTGGGTCTCACCAGGTGCAAGGGTGAGGCGTGTTTGCATGGCTGCGCAAGGGTCGAACCCCGCACCCACGTGGTTGGACAAACTGTAACCCAATGCCATGCCCGCCGGCCCAGCAAGATTGCCATGAGTCCCCAGAAACTCCCTCCGGTCACCTGTCAAGGTGGTCTGCTTGCCACCCATATCGAGGAAGGCCACTTGCTCGCCACCCAAGGTTCGCCACGGGTTGCGGGCCAACATCGCTCCGGTCGCCTCGTCCACCGCCGTGGTGATGAAGGGTGCGGTTGTCGCACGCGAAACACCCAAGACCCATTCCACGTAAGCCGTGACTGTCAGTATCCGTGTGGTTGCTCCATCATTGGTCAGTTTCAAACGTGACAGCTTTACGGTCTCTGACAAGGGCACAAGCTGCAAGAGTTCCATACGGATCTGATGCACATCGCGTTCGAAGACCGTGTAACCAAAGCCATGGCGCGCGACATGTGTGCCCTGGTTGGAACGCAGTGGGGCAAGTGTCGGTGACATCAAGGTGCCGTCCACCTCGTCGCGCACATAGACTACCTCGCCGGGCCGATTGACAACGGGATCATTGCTCCATGCCGACAATTGATTTTCGCGGGCGTTTCCAAACCAGGTATAGCCACCACCGTCAGCGCAGCTTTGAAAACCGAAATGTGGATTGGCAATAACGTTGATCCATGGCGCGGGAGGCGTTTTGTCGCGATTGAGAACAATCACATATTCCCGACCATCCGCCCTGAAGCCTCCAAAACCATTGAAAAACTCGAGTTGATCGGTCTTGATCGCAGACGTTTTTGAACGCGGCTCAGCGGTGTCAACTTTGTTCACTGGCACCGCAAGTTCCCGCACGCGCAGGAGCTGTCTGGAAAGATCGCCGCGCCGCCCGTAGAGAACGATGCGCGAAATGGCAGGCAATACCCGCAATGCTTCAGGCGAGACGAGATCGGCACGCAGGACATGGATCTTGCCCCTTTCGCCAACCACACTGATTTTTCGCACCAGCGTTTCAATGGCGTTCTGCAAATCCTGCACGTAGGAAGACATGCGATCATTCACGATCACCAGGTCGACAAACAGTCCCTTGGACTTCCAATACTCGAACGCCTGCAAAACCTGATGGACAAGTTCGATGTCTTCAATCTCGTCAATGCGGAGCAACAAAATGGGCCTGTCACCCGAAATACCATGGGGCCACAGGGCCGATTGCGATCCCATGTCCTGGGCGAGAGCCTTGGCCGGCGCGCGGAATGTGGAGTTTGCATAGATCAGGTGGCTGGCGAGCGATTGAAAATGGTTGGCCAACTCCGTACTAACGGAAAGATGACGCAGTTGAATCTGTGCCTGTGTCCATGCCAGCATTGTGGCACGATCGTAGGCCATGGGCTGACGATGACGATCAACAAGATCCAGAACTGCTTCGCGTGTGGAAGCCACCACGGTCCACAACGTACAGCGGACAAGGCGGCCCGCAGGAATTTTCATGCGCTGCCGCAGCGCGAACACCGGATCAAGAACAGTACCAACGGTGTTGGATAGTTTTGACAGTGTCCTGGTAGCATCCGGTGAGCGCGTATCATTACCGACGCCGATGAAACGAACACGATCAGTTTCAAACTCCAGCGCGCCAATGGCTTGTCCCTGCAACAGCACAAACTGCGCTACCCAGACTTCCTCTTCATCGGGCGATCTCCGGCGACGTGTTGCCAGCAATGCCTGGTGTTCAGCAACATACTCTGTTTCAACAAACATCTTGGAAAACGCCGGATGCGCCATATCCGCAGTCTGGTTGGCCAGTACCAACTCGGTGTAGGAGGTGAATTCAATTTCCCGTGCCGACAATCCACTATTTGAGAGTGTCAGCCGTCGCGCTTCGGCATTGTCTTCGGGCGAGACAACACACTCCATGGTGGTGGTGAAGTTGCCATCCTTTCGCATGAACTCGGCCTTGTCTTCTGCAAACTGAACTTCATAGCTGTCCGCGGCAGATGTCACCGGCATGTGTCCCGCGGACCAGACTTTTCCGGCTTTGACATCACGCAGATAGATGAAGGAACCCCAATCATCTCGTACGCTGTCTTCCCGCCACCGCGTGATCGCCAGACCATTCCATGTGCTGCAGCCGCCGCCAGCAGCTGTCAGCATGACGTTGTATTGTCCATTGGAGAGCAGATGCGTGACAGGTGTCCCGCTTCCGGGCGAAATGAGGACCCGCGCAACCGGACCTGCCCCCTCGCGAATGACCGCGCTTGCCGTCGCGGATTCGCTGCGAGCATGGGTGATCGGGACATGGCGTGATGCGCGCTCCTGCAACAGAAGTTCCGTCGCGCGCACCACAGGTTCAGTGTGAAAGCGATCCCGCATCTCGCCGTTCCTGACGGCATTGAAGATTGCGACAATCGTCATGCCTTGATGATGGGCAAAATAGGCTTGCACCACTGCCACGGTTTGCCCCTTGCGCAAGCGTGAAGGTGTGTAGTCAAGCGCCTCGTAGAATCCGTATTCGCCGCGACCGCCTTCCTGTTCCAAACGCCGGTAATTTTTGGCGGCCGAACACGGTGCCACCATGGCCGCCAGGCCTGTGGCATAGGGAGCAATGACGGTATTGCCGGAAAGGCCTCGTTTCAGCCCCAATCCCGGCACACCGAAATTTGAGTATTGATATGTAAATTCGATATCGCGGGCATTAAAGGCGGATTCGGAAATTCCCCACGGAACGCCCAGGGCATCGGCATAGGAAATTTGCCTTTCAACAATCAACCGTGCGGTTTGGTCGAGAAGACTCGCACTCGGCGCACGCATCACCAATGATGGCATCAAGTACTCAAACATTGAACCGGACCACGAAACCAGTGCTGCTCCGCCCCTGACGGCAGTCACTGTGCGGCCAAGCCGGAACCAATGACGGGTGCGCAAGTCACCCTTGGCGATTGCAAAATAGCTGGCGAGACGGGCCTCGGACGCCAGAATGTCATAGCAACTTTCATCCCGCATGGACTCGGCAATGCGATAGCCGATTGAAAGTAGAAGCCGTTTGGGATCGAGCAGGAAGCCAAATTCCATGGTCATTGCCAGATCGCGTGATTCAGCCATCAACACACGCATGCGCCTCTTCAGCACCACTTGCACAACCGACACGTCCCTGAAGTGGCTCTCGATGGTCTCGCGAAGGCTGGTTGCCCATTGCACCAGTTGCGCGGACTGGTGGGTGTTCAAATCTGTATGGAGGGACAGGACAGTGGCGTGGATATTGGCAGCTTGCAGTCCAAATTCGATCAAACGCATCGGAATGTTTTCGGGCGTTTCCGCCGCCGTCTTCAGTGTTTTGTGCAGCGCCCCGATTTGCTGATCAAGCTGCTTGCGAACAGGGCGCAAGTTGCGACGATCATCGGGAATCGCAATCAGATCTTCAACGAGGACGTCGAGTATGTCGCCGATGCCATCCAGACATGCAGTGGCGTTTGCAGGTTGCACAATCCAGTGCGAACAGTAATTTGACAGGGCTATGAGATGCCCTGCCAAATTTCCACTGTCGACAGTTGAAATGTATTTGGGCTCAAGCGGTCGGAGGTCCGCCGTGTCGTACCAGTTGTACAAGTGTCCCTTGAACTTCTCAAGGCGTTGCACCGTGGCAAACGTTGCTTCCAGTCTTGCCACTGCGTCTGCCAGTCCCAGCCAGCCAAGTTCCCGGGCACTGGCAATCGAAAGAAGGTAAAGCCCGATGTTGGTGGGGGATGTGCGATGAGCCACCAGCGGCCTCGGCTGCTCTTGAAAATTGTCTGGAGGCAGCATGTTTTCATTTGCCGTCACAAATGTTTCAAAGAAGCGCCATGTCCGGCGGGCCACCAACCGCAAGATTTTGCGATCCTCGGGCGAAGACGCCAGTGCGTCTTCCAACTTTGGAGAACGACTCATCCAAAATGCGGCTGCGGGCGCAACCAGCCACCCCAAGGCGAATGGCAGCACCACTACCCAAATGCCTGTGCCGCCAAACCCTGTCGCCGCAACGGCCAGAAGCCCTGCTATAACACTTGAGGCCATCAGACTGTAATTTCTGGCTATACCAGGTTTGTGACTGGCCTCACTTTGGGCGGCCGTTGTCCACTCCAACAGGTTCTTGTGGCTTACGAACAGGCGGAAAATGGTTCGGATGATGGCGTCAATCATCAATCCAGCCTGATGGCCGAGAAACAGGAGGTTGGTTGCCGACAGGGCGGCCACATAACCCAAATCTTCCAGTGAAGACTTGACCCTGCTTACCACGGTCAACGGCATGCTTCGGGGAATGGCACCGGAGATGACAGGCAGGAGTGGCGGAATGAGACCCAAAGACACAATGAATAGCGTCCAGAACAACGCCACATTGAAAGGCAAGAACACCCAGCCGACGAAAAATGCCAGCAAGGTTGCGACGGGCGCAATTGACCTGCGCAAATTGTCGAACATCTTCCACATTCCCAGTGCCGGTATGGAAGCAGAACGATGACCCAGCATCCATGGCAGCAACTGCCAATCGCCGCGCGTCCAGCGGTGCTGGCGGGCCGCCGCAACGCCATAACGTTCGGGAAACTCCTCGACAACCTCTACGT
>JANPDD010000130.1:0-13810 GCA_031431295.1 Hyphomicrobiales bacterium
TGCGGGCCAGAAAGGCATCGAGGTCCGTGAAGCAGTCTATGTCTGCAATTTCCTTCGGACTGCGGCTCCAGCCCACAACCTTGAAACCCATCATCACAAGTTTCCGCGCGGCGTCCTGTCCCAAGACACCGAGCCCCATGATGCCAACAGTCATCGCTGAGGCTGCATGGGCTGCAAACGGGTCCCAAGTCCTGTTGGCCTGAGTCTGGTCCAGGCGGCGCTGCTGCCGGTGATGCATCAGGCAATGCAGCACGATGTATTCCGACATGCGGTTGGTGAGATCGGGATCATTGACGCGCACAATGGGAATGCCGTCGGGCAATGTCGGGTCCTTGAGGATGGCATCAACACCAGCCCCCAGCGAGAAAATCACTTTGAGGTTGGTGAGGGATTTCACGACATGGGGCGGAGGCAGCCACGCCGCCACATAATCCACCGTGGCAGGATCACCCATGTCCGGCCACACGCGAACCGCCATGGCAGGACGCGCTGCACGCATGTGGCCCGCCCACTCAGCGCCATCCCAGGTCGGTGTCACAAAAAGGAACGTGCTCACTGCTGCATTCACTGGCGCACCACGCCTTCGACCGCCGTGAGATTGAGGGCCGCCGCCAGCAGCGCTTTGGTATAATCTGTTTGCGGGTCTTCAAATATCTGCGCCACTGTTCCCTGTTCCACCATCACGCCGTTCCGCATCACGATGACCTCGTTGGCCAGTGCCCGCACCACTTTCAAGTCGTGGCTGATGAAGAGATATGCGAGATTGTGCCGCGCTTGCAGATCGCGGAGCAAGTCAACAACCTGTGCCTGCACCGACATGTCGAGCGCCGACGTCGGCTCATCCAGCATGATGAATTTGGGATCAAGGGCCAAGGCCCGCGCTATGGCGATGCGCTGCCGCTGACCCCCCGAAAACTCATGCGGGTAGCGGTCCATCGTCCCGGGGTCGAGGCCCACCTCGCCCAGCGATTGCGCCACACGGGCGCGCCGCTCATCATGGGAAAGCGTGGGACTCTGGATGCCAAGCCCCTCGGCCACGATCTGGAAAACCGACATGCGCGGGCTCAATGAACCGAAGGGGTCCTGGAAAACGACCTGCATGTCCTTGCGCAAGGGCCGCATCTCTTTCGAGCGCAATCCCTCAATCGGCCTGTCGCGATAAAGGATTTCACCCACAGACGAAATCAGCCGCAACATCGCAAGCCCCAGCGTGGTCTTGCCGGAGCCGCTTTCACCGACAATGGCGAGCGTCTGCCCCGCCTTGACCTGGCATGACAGCCCATCAACCGCCTTGATATATCCTGTGGTGCGGCGGAAAAATCCGCGCTTGATGGGAAACCAGACTTTCAGGTTTCTGGCTTCGGCTATGACCGCCGCGTCAGGCTTTGCGGGCGCTGCGCGTCCTCTGGGTTCTGCCGCCAGCAACATTTTCGTATAGGCGTGTTGGGGTGAGGCAAAAAGCACGGACGCAGGCCCCTGTTCCACCACCTTGCCCTTCTGCATCACGCAGACACTATCCGCCATGTGCCGGACGATGCCGAGATCATGGGTAATCAAGAGCAGCGCCATGCCAAATTCGGCCTGGAGGTCTTTCAACAGTTTCAGAATTTGCGCCTGCACCGTGACATCAAGTGCGGTTGTCGGCTCATCGGCAATCAGCAGCTCGGGATTGTTGGCGAGCGCCATGGCGATCATGACGCGCTGGCGCTGCCCGCCGGAAAGCTGGTGCGGAAAATCAAGGAGCCGCGTCTCCGGATCACGAATGCCGACCTTGCCCAACAGCTCGACGATGCGCGCCCGCGCCGCCTCGCCCGTGACCCCCTGATGCACGTCGAGGATTTCACCGATCTGGCGCTCCACCGTGTGCAGCGGATTGAGCGATGTCATCGGCTCCTGGAAAATCATGGTGATGTCGTTGCCGCGCACCCGGCGCAGGTCACGGTCATCATGGTCGAGAAGGTTTTCGCCCTTGAACCAAACCCCGCCCGACGGATGCGAGGCCGCAGGATAGGCCAGCAATTTCAGGATCGAGAGCGCGCTGACCGACTTGCCGGAACCGGATTCCCCCACAAGCGCCAGTGTCTTGCCCCGGTCGAGCGAAAATGAAACCCGGTCCACGGCAAGCGTGGAAGCTCCACCCTGGCGGAATTCCACCGACAGGTCCTTGACCTCGAGCAGGACCGTCATGCGAAGGTCTTTCGTGGATCAAGCGCGTCACGCACCGCTTCACCAATGAAGACCAGAAGTGTGAGCATGATCGAAGTGACAAAGAAGGCGGTGAAGCCAAGCCAGGGTGCAAACAGGTTGTCCTTGCCCTGCTTCACCATTTCGCCGAGCGAAGCCGAACCGGGCGGCAGGCCAAAGCCCAGGAGATCGAGCGCCGTCAGCGTCGTCACCGAACCTGAAAGGATGAAAGGCATGAAAGTGATCGTCGAGACAAGCGCATTGGGCAGGAGATGCCGCACCATGATCTGCACGTCGGACAACCCGAGCGCCCGGGCCGCCCTCACATACTCGAAATTCCGCGCACGGAGGAATTCCGCCCGCACCACGCCCACAAGGCCGGTCCAGGAAAACAGCACCAGGATGAACAGCAGGATCCAGAAACTCGGCGTGATGAAAGCCGCAAGGATGATGAGCAGGTAAAGCGTGGGCATGGAGGCCCAGACGTCGATGAAACGCTGGAACAAGAGGTCCGTCCAGCCGCCGAAGTAGCCCTGCACGGCCCCGGCCGTGACACCGATCACGGAGGAGAACAACGTCAGGATAAGTCCGAAAGCCACCGAAATGCGGAACCCGTAAATCACGCGGGCCACCATATCCCTGCCTTGGTCATCAGTGCCGAGCCAGTTCTTGTTGCCGAAGACGCAAGCGGCATCATCCTCGCCCTTTGGATATTTGGCGCAGGCCTCCGCGTCGGAAAGGCGAAAAGCGGGACGCGAGGGTGCCGGCACCGGCAATTCACGGTTTACCGTGCCAAAGGAATAGCGGATGGGCGGCCACACCATCCAGCCATTGGCGTTGATCTCGTCCTGGTTCACCACATCACGGAAATCCGTGACGGCGAGGAAGCCGCCGAATTTTTCCTCCGGGTAATCCGTGAACATCGGAAACAGCAACTCGCCCTTGTAGGAGGCGATGATCGGCCGGTCATTGGCAAGGAACGGCGCAAACAGCGAGAGCACGAACAGCACCATGAAGATGACGAAGGACCAAAAGCCGCGGCCATTGCGCCGGAACAACTGCCAGCGCCGTGCGTTGAGGCGTGAGAGTGTGAAGCGCGCCATCAGGTTTCCCGCGATTCAAAATCGATGCGCGGATCAATCCATGTGTAGGTGAGATCGCTGATCAGGGCCACGACAAGGCCAAGCAGCGTGAAAATGTAAAGCGTGGCAAAGACCACCGGATAATCCCGGTTCACCGCCGATTTCCAGGTGAGATAGCCAAGGCCATCCAGCGAAAACACGAACTCGATCAACAGGGAGCCGGAAAAGAAGGCCGCAAGAAACGCCCCCGGAAATCCCGAGATGACGAGCAGCATGGCGTTGCGGAAGACATGGCCGTAGAGCACTTGCCGTTCATTCAGCCCCTTGGCGCGCGCTGTCGTCACGTACTGCTTGCGGATTTCATCGAGAAAGGAATTCTTGGTCAGCAATGTCATGGTGGCAAAGCCGCTGATGCCCAGTGCCGTGAGCGGCAGGGCAAGATGCCACATGTAGTCCTTGAGCTTGCCCCACCACGACAGCGCTTCGAAATTGTCCGACGTGAGGCCACGCAACGGGAAGATGTCCCAATAGCTGCCGCCGGCAAACAGCACGATCAGGATGATGGCGAAGATGAATGACGGAATGGCATAGCCGACGATGATGACAGCCGATGTCCAGATGTCGAAGGTCGATCCGTCGCTCACTGCCTTTCGGATGCCAAGCGGTATGGAAACGAGATAGGTGATGAGCGTCAGCCACAGGCCCAGCGAAATTGAAACCGGCATTTTCTCCTTGATGAGGGAAAGCACGGTCCTGTCGGTGAAATAGCTCTTGCCGAAATCAAACGTGGCATAGTCGATGAGCATCTTGAAAAAACGCTCGTGCGGCGGCTTGTTGAAGCCAAATTGGATCTCCAGCTGCTTGATAAATTCAGGGTCGAGGCCCTGGGCGCCGCGGTATTTTGATGTGGCCCCGCCGCCGTCATCGCCCGCCGTTTCGCTGCCACCGCCCCCCAGCCTTGCATCCGCACCGCCCTGGTTGTCGAGTTTGGAGATGATCTGCTCAATGGGTCCGCCAGGCACGAACTGCACCACGGCAAAAGTCAGCAGCATCACCCCCAGCAGTGTCGGGATCATCAGCAGCAGGCGTTTGAGGATATAGGCACCCATCGCGCGCGGATCAGGCCTTCTTCAATTCTTCGTCGGCCTTGGCATCGAACCACCAGATGTCGGGATAACCTGGTGAATAGCCCGGCATGGCCTCGGGGTGCTTGACCCGTTTCCAATAGGCAACCCAGTCGGCGGGCTTGTACCACATGGGCACAACGAAATGGTTCCACATCAGCACCCGGTCCATGGCGCGGCAGGCGGCAACAAGGCCAGCCCTGTTGGGGGCGGCGATGATGGCGTCAACCAGCGCGTCAACAGCGGGGTCCTTGATGCCAACATAGTTGCGTCCCTTCTTCTTGTCGGCAAATTCCGAACTGAAGAAATCCCGCTGCTCGTTTCCAGGTGACAGGGATTGGCCCCAGGACCCCACAATCATGTCGTAGTCGAAATCACCTTCCAGGCGTTCATACTGGGCCGCATCGACGACCCGCACACTGGCCGTGATCCCAAGCAGGGAAAGCTGCTCGGCATAGGGCAATGCAATGCGCTCGAAGGCGGGTGAGTCGAGAAGAATTTCAAAACGGAAAACCTCGCCTGCGCTGTTCTTCAGAACCTGCTTGCTGCCTTGCGACTGCGGTTTCCAACCGGCTTCGGCGAGAAGCGATTGCGCCAGGCGCAAATTCTTGCGCCGCTCCGGCGGCGTGGCGTTGGACGGGCTCACATATTCGGTTGTGAAAACCTCATCCGGTACCTTGCCCCGCCAGGGTTCCAGCAGTGGCAACTCTTCCGGCCCCGGCAGGCCCTTGGCCTCCAGTTCCGAATTGTTGAAATAGCTGCGGGCGCGCGTGTAGAGGCCATAGAACAGGTTGGTGTTGGACCAATCGAAGTCGAAGGCAAGGTCAAGGGCGCGCCTCACCCTCATGTCCTGGAACAGCGGGCGGCGGATGTTCATGGCCCAGCTTTGCATGCCTGAGACGCCAAGCCGCGGCAGTTCCTCGCGGATGACGCGGCCATCCTTGGTGGCCGGAAAATCATAGCCTACCGCCCATTGCTTCGATGAGGATTCGACGTGGATGTCAAACTGGTCGCCCTTGAACGCCTCCAGCATGACGGCCCGGTCCTGATAGAACTGGGTTTCGATTTCGTCGAAATTGTCCTGGCCGATGTTGACCGCGAGGTCCTTGCCCCAATAGTCGGCAACCCGCTTCACAAGAATTGAAAGCCCCGGGCGCACCCGCTCAACCTTGTAAGGCCCCGAACCCAGAAGCGGTTCCAGCGTATTGCTTGCCACATCGCGCGGCTTGCCCTCGGCATCGCGTGCCGTCCACCAATGCTTTGGCAGGATGGGCAACTGCCCGGTGATCAGCGGCAGTTCGCGGTTGCCTTTCATCGCGAAGCTGAAGCTGACATCGCGCTCGCCCGTCTTTTCGACTTTCACAATGTCCTTGTAGTAGCTGGCGTACTGGGCATTGTTTTTCTTGAGCTGTTCGAGGCTGAAAATCACGTCCTCAGGCTTCACAGGCTCGCCATCATGGAATCTCGCCTCTGGTCTCAACCGGTAAACCACCATGGAATAGTCGTCCGGATACCACAGGCTTTCCGCCAGCAAGCCATATTCCGAAGAAGGCTCATCAAGCGAGCTCTTGAGCAGGGTTTCATTGACGCCCGGACTTATGGAATCACCCTTGCTGGAGAAGGGATTGATGCTGTCGAACGCCCCGAGGGCGGCAATCCTGATCCGTCCGGCCCTGGGGGCGGCAGCATTCACATAGTCAAATTTCGCGAAGCCGGGACCGTATTTGAGCGTTTCAAACAGTGTTGCCCCGTGGTGAAACACGCGCTCCTGGCCTTGGGCCCTGGCGCATGGCGCAAGGCTGAAAAACGGCAGCGCCGCCGGGATCCGCAAAATCTGCCTGCGCGAGACTGCCATGCCGCTTGCTCCCTGAAGCATTGATTCGTCCCTTCTTTTACGCGGGCGTTGGCGCAAATGAAAACACCGGCAGGATGGCCTGCCGGTGGCAATGAAACCAGTTAACGCGCGTTCCGGCCAGACCGAACCGTCTGGCCGAAAAGAATTCGCGCCAACCTTGATGTTGCAGCAAATTCCACTCGACCAAGTTTGCAACTTGGTCTGAATTTGCCGTCAACCATGGCAATATCAAGGAGCAGGGAAGGGCTTTGGTGCATCCGAAAGTGTCGCAAGATAGGCAATCAGGTTGGCGCGCTTGGCATCATTCTTGACGCCGCCAAAAGCCATCTTGGTTCCCTTGACGTAACCTTTCGGGTTGAGAATGAAGGTGTTGAGATTGTCATAGGTCCAGGTGCTCGCGGCCATGGCCTTAGCCCCTTCCGAGTAGGCATAACCAGCATGGGAACCGGCCTGGCGATCAACGATGTCCCACAGGTTGGGGCCGGTCTTGTTGGGGCCGCCCTTTGTGAAATCATGGCAGGCCGCACAGGCCTTGGCTTCTGTGGCACCCTTGGTTGCATCAGCGGTTGCCAGAAGTGCGCCAATGCTTTTCACTTCGGCAGCCTCAGCGCCACCCGTCGCCGCTTCGGCTTCCGCGACCTCGATCATGAAGCCCGGCTTTTCATGCGAAGCCATGTGTGGCGCGTAAATGGCGCCCGCCACTTCCTTCAGCCCGAAAACCATCAGTGCCGTGCCCAGTACGGCACCCGCGATCTTGTTGAAAGTCCAGCTGTCCATGCGATTCCCGTGTTGTTAGGGGCCCTGCCCGCGTCTAACTAATGCTTTGCCCTCCCCCTCGCAACACCTATAAGGTCGGTCGCCTCAATTTGCCGCGCCCCGGCGCAACGCCATGATCGAACAGCAGAATACCATCATCGTCATTCCCGCCCGTCTGGCGGCAAAAAGATTGCCGGGAAAGCCTCTGGCCGATATCTGGGGTGAACCCATGATCGTTCATGTCTGGCGCCGGGCGGTGGAGGCCAAGATTGGCCATGTCCTGGTGGCCGCAGGCGATCTTCCGATTGCGGAGGCCATAAAACGGGCGGGCGGCGATGCCATCATGACGGAGGCCAACTTGCCGTCAGGGTCTGACCGGGTGGCAGCAGCCCTCGCCCTGCGTGATCCGCTGGGCCGCTATACCCACGTCATCAACCTGCAAGGCGACCTGCCCACCATTGATCCGCTGTCGGTTCAGCGCTGCCTCGCGGGCCTCACCAATGAACAAGTCGACATCGCAACCATTGCAGCACTGATCAGTGATGAGGCCGACGTGGCCAACCCCAATATTGTCAAGGCCATAGCGCCCTTGGGGCCGCAGCGTGAAGTCGCCTTTGCCCGCGATTTCCTGCGTCTTTTGCCGCCCGGCCATGAGGGGCCGCACTGGCATCACATCGGCATCTACGCCTACAAGCGCGAGGCGCTGGAGAAATTCGTCTCCCTGCCGCCGTCAGCCCGCGAAAAGGAGCGCTCACTCGAACAGATGCGGGCACTGGACAATGGCATGCACATTGCGGTTGTCCGGGTGGATGCAGTGCCGCTGGGTGTTGATACACCCGTGGAGCTGGAGGCAGCCCGCCTCGCCCTGAGGCCCGCGCCCAAGGAGAAGACATGAAAGACAGGATTGCCTATCAGGGTGAGCCCGGGGCCAATTCCCACATCGCTTGTGTCGAAGCACGGCCCGATTGCGAGCCCTTGGCCTGCCGCACCTTTGAAGACGCTTTCCAGGCGGTGGAGGACGGCGCGGCGGCACTTGCCATGATTCCGACGGATAATTCCGTGGCAGGGCGCGTCGCTGATATCCACCATCTCTTGCCGCATTCGACACTGTCGATCGTGGGCGAGCATTTCCTTCCCGTGCATCATCAGTTGCTGGTCTTGAAGGGTACGAAATCCGGCACGGTCAAGACGGTGCACAGTCATGTCCATGCCCTGGGCCAGTGCCGCAAAGTGATCCGTGAGCTTGCTCTTGAGGCTGTTGTCGCCGTTGATACGGCAGGGGCCGCACGCGAACTTGCTGAGGTCAAAGACCCGACCCGTGCCGCCATTGCCTCGACCTTGGCCGCGGAGATTTATGGTTTGGAAATCTTGCGCCCAAACATCGAGGATGAGACACACAACACGACGCGCTTTGTCATCCTGAGTGCCGTGCGCAGCGACGCCGAACAGGGTGCGGGACCCGTCATGACAAGTTTTGTCTTTCGTGTGCGCAACGTGCCGGCCGCCCTTTACAAGGCCATGGGCGGCTTTGCCACCAGCGGTGTCAACATGACCAAACTTGAATCATACCAGCTTGAGGGACGCTTTTCGGCAACTCAATTTTATGCCGAGGTGGAAGGCCACCCGCAGGACCGCGCGTTGCGCCTCGCCATGGAGGAACTGGCCTTCTTCACCTCCTATGTGCGCGTGCTGGGCGTCTATCCGGCAAGCCCCCAGCGCGCCGAAATCGCAAGGCGGATGACGGAGTAGAGCTGATTCCAGAATTATTCCTGCCCGATGGCCGTGCGCGCCAGCAGATGGGCAATGGCATAAGGGTGTGAAGCCGTCAGCCCTTCTGGGTGCTGACGCTCCAGCATGCGCTTGATGTCGGAAGGTGTGAACCAGCGGGCATCCTCAAGCTCAGTCGTATCAATCTTGATCTCGGTCGTTTCCGCTGCGCCAATGAGGCCGATCATCAGGCTCGAGGGAAACGGCCACGGCTGGCTTGCCACATACGAGATGTCGCCGACCCGGATGCCTGATTCCTCGAACACCTCGCGCCGCGCTGCCTGCTCGATGGTCTCGCCCGGTTCCACAAAGCCCGCCAGCGCCGAGTACATGCCGGTTGGCCACGACGACTGCCGTCCCAGCAGCACGTGGCCTTCGTGCCTCACAGCAATGATCACCACAGGGTCGGTGCGCGGGAAATGATCAGCAGCACAAGCACTGCAGTGGCGACGGTAGCCGCTGTCTGCCATTGTGGTCTTGGCTCCACAATTGGCGCAAAATGAATGGCGCTCATGCCAATGCACGAGGCTGCGGGCCTGGGCCAGAATGGACAGTTCCGGTTGAGGCACGTTGCCCTCCAGCATCAGCGCCCGGAGCGGCTTTAGTTCCGCCCCTTCGCGGGCTTGCGCCGCAAACCAGGGGCTGCCGCCTGGTGCGATGCCCAGGAAGATTTCATCAGGAGTCTTTGGTTCAGGGGCAATACTGAGTTTTTCGCCCGTGACTTCGATCATGTCGCTGCGGACCCGGACAACGCAGGCATCCGGTCTTGCCCGCAACTCCCCAACCACTTGAACCTGCAGGCGCAGGTCATGGGCGCGGTTGAGCGGTGAGGACACGTAAGCGATGGGGGCGACGGGGGCGACAGGCAAGGGGTTTCCCTCGGTTGCGGGCCTGCTTCCTCGTCCAATCCGCAAAAAAGATCAAATGCTTAACTGAATATTTACCAAGAAAGTTAACTTTCAGGCTTGGGACTTTGGGTTTCCGCGCCTGCCCGGAATGATTCTGTTGGGCTTGTGGGAACCGTTGGAGTGGGTGGCGATGAAGCCTGGATTACCGTGGAGTGTGAAGGGGATAGAGCCCGACGTCAGGGAGGCCGCAAAGGTCGCGGCGCGCCGTTCCGGCATGACCTTGGGCGAATGGCTGAACAGCACGATTCTCGAACAGGCCGATGGCCTCGAGCCACAATTGCCGGAAAAAACGCAGCGCGGCACGGGCCAGTCAGGCCAAATAAATCAATCTGGCCAGACAAATCAGGCAGGCCGCGCCTTGCCCGCCTTCGAACGCGCCGCAAACCGGCTTGAGGACATTGCCGAAAAACTTTCCCGCATTTCAATTGGCGAAAGTTCAGCCGCGTCCCGCTTTGGCATTCATGCCGTGCGGCCCGAGCCCGACCACCAGGACATGCACAATGTGCTGGGCCGCGTTGAAAGCAATGAGCGCCAGACGGTTGAGGCCTTCACCGCCGTCAACGAACGCCTCTCGGCCCTCAGCCGCCAGTTGGCGCAAAGCCCCCGTGCAGCACCACCGCGCCCCGAGGACCAGCAGAATTTCAAGGTGCTTGAATCCGCCGTGCGCAACATCGTCGAGCACATGGAGCAGAGCGAAAGGCGCAGCAAGGACAATTTCAAATCCTTGGCTGAGCGCATTGCCACCATGGGCAGCAAGGCCCAGGGTGCTGACAGCGAGCAGTTGCTGCGCCAGGCCCCTGCCTTCTCGCAATTGGAAAACCGCCTTGCCGAACTTGCGAGGCGGGTTGAACGCAGCGAGCAGTCACCAACCCACCAGACATTGGCCGACCTGCTGCGCCGCGAAATCACGGATCTTGCCAAGCGCATTGACCAGGTACGCGAGAATTCAGAAGTGCTGGCCTCACGCGCCCAGACCCAGGCCGTGCAGGCAAACCAGCAGGAACTGCGCGCCATTGAAAACCGCATCCTCGGATTGCTGAAGGAGGCGCAAGCCTCGCTCTCGGGTGCCGCTGTCGCGCCTGCCGAAGTTCAGCGCCTGCGCGGCGAGATTGAGCATCTCAACCGCCGCATTGATGAATCGCAGGGCAGCAAGGGACCCAATCCTGATGTGCTGGAATTGCGCTCGGCGGTTGAGCAGCTGTCAACCCGCGTGGCGCAAGGGCCGGACCTGCGGCCCCTCGCCGACATGGATCGCCGCATCCTTGATATCACGCAGCGGCTGGAACAAACCCAGGCGGCAAGCCAGGGCCAGCCCCAATTCGCCGACCTGGAAAACCGCATTGCCGAACTCGATTATCGCTTCAACGAGGCGATTGCCGGGCGGGCCTCGGCGCATTCCACCGAGATCGAGAACCGCATAGCCGAAGTCTCTGAACGCCTTGGCCGCACCGAGCAGCAGCTTGCCTCTGTTGAAACCATAGAGCGCGCCGTCAACCAGCTTTTCGACACCATTGAACAGCAGCGCAAATGGACCGAAGAGGTGGCGGAAAGTGCTGCCGAACGGGCCAGTGAACGGATGGCCCAGCAGTTCATCGCGGCAGGGCCGCAACAGGTTTCACTGGCGGGGTCTCCCGAGATCAAGGCGCTGGAGCAGGGCCTCCATGCCGTGCGCACTGCCGCCGATGCGGCCGATCAGCGCAATCAGGAAACCCTGGAAGCCGTTCACGAGACACTGGAGCAGATCGTCAACAAGCTGACCGAGCTCGAAACAGCAGCGATCAACCAGCGCGTGGCCGCCGCCGCGGCACCTTATGCTCCAGAGCAGATGGAGGGCGCGCCTCACTCTCCGGAATTTGAGCCGCAAGGCCAGGAGATCAATCCGTTCACGTCCGGCCCGCTGCCTCCGGCCCAGCCGCCACTGTCCAATCCCTTCGAGCCGCAATTCTACGTGGCGCCAGCCATGGTGAACCAGGACATGGCGGGACACCCCATGGCCGCCGGGCAGATGGCCGGGGGCGATGATTTCATTGCGGCTGCCCGCCGGGCCGCCCAGGCCGCAGCCCAGCAGAAATCAATCCTTTCCAGCATCTCGCCTGGTGCCGCCAAGATGAGCGAAGCGGGATCGCGCAAATTGCTCAATCTGTCGCTGTTCAGGAAAAAAGCGAAGGACCCGAAACCCAATCCACATGCCGCAATTGGCCTCACCGGCGAAATCAAGCCGCCGCCGGGCTTCAAGCCCGCAAATGCCAACACCGACAACAAGCGCCGCAAACTCCTGCTCATGGGGCTGGTGCTGCTCGCTGCCGTTTCGGCATTTACCTTCAACATCATGGGCCGCAATCACGCCAGCAAAGCCATCAGGCAGCCTGCGGACATCGAGGAACCGCTCGACCAATCCCAATCCCAATCCCAGTCCCAATCCCAGTCCCAGTCCGAGGGCAGCGATGAAGTTGAAGTACCCGAATCCGCGACGTTGCCGATTGCGCCGGAAGCACCGGCACTGCCGAACTCCGAAACGTCCGTGGCACCTTCTGCCGCCGATCCCCTGCTGACGGGCTCATTGCCGCAAACCCTTGGAACCCCTTCGGTTGCAGCACTGGTTTCCGGCGAAGCGGCTGATCCGCAAAATCTGCCCCCTGCCGAAGTCGGCAACATGGCGCTGCGCGAAGCCGCCGCGCTGGGTGATGCCAATGCCCAGTTCGTCATCGCCACGCGTTATCTCAACGGCGAGAAAGTCACGCAGGATTATGAGAAGGCCGCCTATTGGTATGGCAAGGCCGCTGTTCAAGGTCTCGCCCCTGCCCAATACCGTGTCGCCACCATGTATGAGCGCGGCCGCGGTGTCGCCAAGGACCTCGCCGCCGCACTCGGCTGGTACGAGCGTGCGGCCTCATTCGGCAATGTCAAGTCCATGCACAACGCCGCCGTGCTGGCCTCGGGCACTGAGCTGGGCGAGCCCGACTATGCCCGCGCCTTCAAGTGGTTTTCCCTTGGTGCCGCCCATGGCATGAAAGACAGCCAGTTCAACCTTGCCGTTCTCCTGGAGCGTGGCCTGGGTTCGCAAGCCAACAAGGCAGACGCCTATTTCTGGTATTCGGTGGCGGCCCAGCAGGGCGACGCAGACGCCAGCAAGCGCTCCAGTGTGCTGGCCAAGGATTTGACCCAAAACCAACTGCTGGCCGCCAAGACCAGGCTGGCCTCATGGGCATCGGAAAGGGCGCCGGATGCGGCAAATGTGGTGGCGGTCAACAGCGCTGAATGGGCCGCAAATCCGCAGTCGGGCGGCTGATCCAGTCGCTCAACTCACCCGGCTCATCGGAAAACGGTATATCTTCTCGCGGGCCAGCATGAAAATGCTGGCCTCGTCCGGTTCAAACAGGCCGTGAAAGGCCCGTGATGTTACGCTGAGGGCACCCGTATAGGCACCAAAAGCCGGAAGAATGACGCGCCGCTCGTCCGCAATGATGCATTTGGCCCGGACCATGTGTCCGCGCTGGACAACACCGGCCCCGGGATGAAGATGACCGGAGATTTCGAAGGCGTTGCGGAGGTGGCGTGTAGGCTCGTGGCGGAGCGTGAGTATTTCCGCCAGCACGACCTCTCCCACACATTCGCCACCCAACCCGTGCTTCGGGTTGGGATCGTGGTTGCCGCTGATCCAGATTGTTTCGACGCGATCGGTAAGGTGGCGCAAACGCGTGACGATGTCAGGTTCGAGGTGCGTGTGGCCGTGCACGTCATGAAAACTGTCGCCTAGCAAATAAAGGAGGGAAGGAGATGTTTCAGCGATAACCTGTTCCAGGGCCGTCAAGGTCGCGCTCGTATCTTAGGGAGGAACGGCGATGCCGCGTCTTGCAAGGGCGGCAACCTGTTCCAGATGCAAATCCGCGACGAGGAGCGCTTTCAGTTCGGGCGCGTAGAGTGCGCCGGAAAGATCGGGAATGAAGCTGATCCCAGCCAGCTTGATGGTATGGCCCTTAGACAAGCCGTGCGGCCTCTTCGTAGAGTGCATCGGCAGCTTCGGCGAGAAGGGCATCATGGGCCTCGCCCTTATTTGATTCGCGGCCGATGTATAAGAGCACGGGCACCGCGAGCGGCGAGACACGATCCAGAGGCTTGTGGATGATCTGGTCC
>JANPDD010000131.1:0-3780 GCA_031431295.1 Hyphomicrobiales bacterium
GCTTCGGGAATCAAGGGAATCCCCTTTCCGCATTTGCAAGAAAATCGAGGGCAACACGCACGTTTCTTGCAAATCAATCGGTGCGGAAAATCAAATCCGTTTAATAAAGTCGGGCGTGCGTGAGTTCTTCACGGACGACGAAATAAGCGCTGCCCGCAAAAATATAGCCGCTTTTCGTGTCATGGTGTTCGTGTCTCGGGATGGACATGGCGTACTCCAGACGCAGCCATATGCCCGGTCAAAGATGCTTCAGCCACCCGGAAACCGGCAGGTCTGTGTTGCGCCAAACGAACCGCCCGTCAATGCCCGCTCTTCGCCAAGAGCCTGCCCATGGGCTGGCCAAAATCCTTCAGCAGGGCGTTGAACCATTTTGCCGTCGTATCAAAATTCTTTCCACCTTTGATGCGGGGAAATTCGATGGCGCGGAGCGGCTGGCCCTTCTTTTCCTCGTCATGGCCGATGACGCCGGACACGCCTTTCAGCGCGCTCCTGACGGCTTCAGCGCACATCACCTTGATCAGCGCCAGATCCTCCCTGTTCGCCTTTGCCGAGCGGGCGAAATAACCGGACTTTTGCACGAGGGTTTTTTCCGCGCCCACCATGTCAGCAAAGCGCCTGGCAAACCAGGCACCGGGATTGATTTTGTCGATCTTGACATGGCCAAAGGCGTCGCGCTCAGGCTCTTCGCCGCGGGCCCGCATTTCCGCCACGATGTCTTCCACGCCTGCACCTTCGCTCAAGAAAATCGTCACGCAGTCTTCTTCGTCCATGACTTTGCGCAGGCGTACCGCCTCCGCTTTTAGGTCAATTGCCACTTCCGGCACGTAGACGGCATCAATATCCTTGTAAGCCATGGGCAGGCCGAAGCCGGGCACGAATTTCTGCTTCCTGAGGCGCTTGCGGTACACATCCGCCGTGGCGGCGGTGAGCCAGCCGCAATTACGGCCCATGACCTCATGGATCAGGAGCATGCGCGGATTGGTGCTCTGCTCATTCACCGCATTTTCCCAGAAGATGGCGCCTTGCTCCGCAGCGGTGGCGGCTCCCAGCGTTTGCCTGACGGGGACCACATCATTGTCGATGGTTTTCGGCAGGCCGACAACGGTGAGGTTGTAGTTGTTCTGGTGCAGGTAGGCGGCAAGGTCCGCCGCAGTGGTGTTGGTGTCGTCGCCGCCAATGGTATGGAGAATGGTGATGCCATCCTTCACAAGCTGCTCTGCTGCCACATGCAGCGGGTTCTGCCCTTCCTTCACCAGTCCGCGCTTGATGCAGTCCTTGACGTTGGTGAGCTTGACACGGGAATTGCCGATGGGGCTGCCGCCGTGTTGCGTCAGCGTCAGTGCATTCTTTCGCACTTCTTTCGTCACCGGAATGGACCAGCCTTTCAGCAGGCCCATGTAGCCGTTGCGGTAGCCAATGATCTCGGCCTTCGGCAGTTTCTTTGAGTACATGTCAATCAGGAAGCCAACCGACGCCGAAAGGCACGGCGCCAAACCACCCGCCGTCAGCAATGCAATTCTGTGCTTCTTGGCGAGCTTGGCCATCGTCTTGTTCCCTCGTGTGATTCAAAGATTTCGCTGTTTGCTACGCTCATGAGGTGCGCCAATCAAGATTTCCCTTTTCGTTTTCCCTTGAATTCCCGAAGTCCAGGGCCACCTTTTGCCGGTCATAAACCGGAGGTCAAACACATGAATACGTCTTCCACTGCCACGGCTGAAACTCTCGATCTCGGCCGGGACGGGTCCTATCGCAAGCATGGCTGCGGGCGCATGGGCAAGAAGCGCTGGTCCGGCGCTGAAATTGCCGCAGTTGTGGGTGGCTTCATTGTCTTCTGGCCGATTGGCCTTTTGGCTTTGGGTCTGAAATTCGCCCGTGGTGAAATAAGGACCGGTGCCAGCGAAGGTGTTGCGCCATGGACCGCGTTCAAAACCTGGAAAGAAAATCACAAGTCAGACAGCTTTGGTTTCAGTGGCCCCCGTTGGCAGCACCATGGCTCGAGCGGCAACACGGCTTTCGACACCTACCGCAAGGGACAGCTTGACCGCCTCGAAGCCGAGCGCCGCAAATTGGAAGACGAGCAACGCGCCTTTGCGGAGCACCTGGCAAAACTTCGCCGCGCCAAGGACCAAGACGAGTTCGACCGTTTCATGGCGGAGCGCCAGGCTCCCCCGGCTCCCCAAGGCTCATAAGACTATTTCCCGACGTGAGGCCCGGCAGCAATGCCGGGTCTTTTTTTAAGCTTCCCAGCGCAGGGGTTGGCGTTGCGCATTTTTCGGGCATTTTGCCTGTTTTTTCATCAGTTGATCATGCGGACGCGCCTGACTTCTCCGTAAACACTTGAAATCATTAGCCTCTCATTTGGCACGTCTCCTGCAATCCCGCGTGTAACCCCAACACGAGGTTTGCCATCCATGAAAAAGATCGAAGCCATCATCAAGCCGTTCAAGCTTGATGAGGTAAAGGAGGCCCTGCAAGAGGTTGGGCTTCAGGGCATCACAGTCACGGAAGCCAAGGGCTTTGGCCGCCAGAAGGGCCACACGGAGCTTTACCGCGGCGCTGAATATGTCGTGGATTTCCTCCCCAAGGTGAAAATCGAAGTCGTCATTGCTGACGAACTGGTTGACCGCGCCGTGGAAGCCATCCAGAACGCCGCCCGGACAGGCCGCATCGGCGACGGCAAGATTTTCATTTCAACGATCGAGCAAGCCATCCGCATCCGCACCGGGGAGTCCGGCGTGGAAGCGCTTTAAGCCAAACAACAACGCCAGAAACCAAAGAGGATACAATGGCCAAGGACAGTGCAATCGAAAATGCCTTGAAGATGATCAAGGACAAGGATGTGAAATTCGTCGATCTCCGCTTCACCGACCCACGCGGAAAGATGCAGCATCTCACCATGGACATCTCGCAGATGGGTGCCGATGCCTGGGAAGAAGGCTTGATGTTTGACGGCTCCTCGATTGCCGGCTGGAAAGCCATCAACGAAAGCGACATGATCCTGAAGCCCGATGCAGCCTCGGTCCATATGGACCCTTTCTACGCCCAGTCCACCATGGCCGTGTTCTGCGACATCGCAGACCCCGGCACGGGCGAAGGTTACAACCGCGACCCGCGCTCCATCGCCAGACGCACGGAAGCCTATCTCAAGTCCACCAAGCTGGGCGACACGGTGTTCGTTGGACCGGAAGCCGAATTCTTTGTGTTCGACGATGTGAAGTTTTCGACCAACCCCTACAAGACCGGCTTTGAACTCGACGGCATCGAACTGCCCAAGAATTCCGACCGCGACTACGAAACCGGCAACATGGGCCACCGCATGCGCACCAAGGGCGGCTATTTCCCGATGAACCCGATGGACTCGGCGCAGGACATGCGTGGCGAAATGCTCTCCGTCATGGGTGAGATGGGCCTGTCGATCGAAAAGCACCACCACGAGGTGGCATCCTCGCAGCATGAACTTGGCACCAAGTATCAGCCGTTGACCATCGCTGCCGATCACATGCAGATCTACAAGTATGTGATCCACAACGTCGCGCATTCCTATGGCAAGACGGCGACCTTCATGCCGAAGCCGGTGTTCGGCGACAATGGTTCAGGCATGCATTGCCACTTTTCCATCTGGAAGGATGGAAAGCCACAGATGGCGGGCAACCAGTATGCTGACCTCTCGGAACTCTGCCTCTACTTCATTGGCGGCGTGATCAAGCATGCCAAGGCCCTGAACGCCTTCACCAACCCATCGACCAACTCTTACAAGCGCCTCGTTCCGGGTTACGAAGC
>JANPDD010000132.1:0-2096 GCA_031431295.1 Hyphomicrobiales bacterium
TGGAAAAGCGATGGCACTCTTTCGGTTTGGACGTCGACGCAATCACCCCACACCGTAAAACGTTATCTGGCCGACGCGGCCGGGTTGCCGCTTAGTCAAGTGCGGGTGAATCGGGTCGGTGTTGGCGGTGCCTTTGGCTCCCGGACTGACTTGTCGCCAATTGATGTTATCGCCTCTTACCTTTCCAAAAAATCAGGCAAGCCGGTAAAACTGCTCTTGTCGCGTCAGGAAGAATTCTATGCTTCCGTAACCCGCCATCCTTCAGTCGTCACCGTAAGAACCGGCGTGAAAGACGGCAAGATCACAACCCGTCACGTTTCGGCGGTTCTGAATGGCGGCGCCTATACAACCCAAACCGGCGCGGTCCTCGGATCGCTTGGGTGGAAGGGGGCAAACTATTATCGGATCGAGAATTACAAGTTTGACGGTCTCGGTGTCCTGACAAACACCGCCGTCGCGGGTGCCTACCGTGGCTATGGCGGACCTCAATTGGGTTTCGCACTTGAATCTCAAATTGATATGATTGCCGATCGTCTTGGTCTTGACCCGGTGGAATTCAGGCTCAACAATGCAAACCAGACCGGCGACCTAACCATTGCTGGCAGCCTGCTCTCCGCATGCGGTCTGACCGAATGCATTGAGAAGGCGACCGCGTCCCTTTCATGGAAAGATGCAAAGCCTGGCGGAACTGGTCGCGGGCTTGCGATCGGATTTGGAGAAAGTGGCTGGCGTGGTGCGTACTACAGCAATTCAGATGTATCAGTCGCTACAATCAGGATGAACCAGGACGCCAGCATTCACGTGAGCGTTGGCGGCTCTGAGATTGGAGCGGGATACGACACAACCATGGGCCAAGTTGCCGCCGAAGCATTGGGCCTGCCGATCGAAAAAGTGAAAATACAATCAGGATCAACCGACGAGGCTGCTTATGACATGGGCATGTACGCCAGCCGCGGAGCCATTACATCTGCCAAAGCGATCAGTCTGGCCGCGACCGAAGTGTCCAGGCAACTGTGCCAAGTCGCAGCCAAAATGATGGACGTTCAGGCAGAAGAGCTTGTGATTGAAGACCAACATATTGTCTCCAAGACCAACCGGAACATATTCATATCATTGTCAGAAGTCGCTGAACATATCTACGATGGCTTGGGTCTGGCCATACTCGGCACCGGTATTTATGACCCGGTGAACCATTTGGCCGATGACAAGGGCTACCATCCGTCTCCGGGCGGTGCGATTGCCTATCCATTCTGCGCCGTTGCGATGGATATTTCAGTTGATAAAGAAACTGGGCAGTTCAAGATTGGTAGAATAGCGTCAGCGGTTGATTGTGGGCGGGCCATCAACCCGACCATCGCCGAAGGACAAATCGAAGGTGATGTCTTTCATGGACTCGGGTTGGCCACGGTGGAGCCGGGATTGCTATACAATGCTGCGGGCCAGCCGTATTATCAGAACCTTGTCGATTACAAGCTTCTGACAACAGTCGATATGCCGGAGATGGACTCAATCTTGGTGGAGACGGCCGATCCGGCAGGTGTTTACGGCATCAAAGGTATTACACAGATTGTGACATCAACCGTTGGCGCAGCTTTGGCGAATGCCCTTTTTGACGCTGTCGGTGTCCGCATCAAGGAGTTGCCAATTACGCCTGAAAAGATACTGGTTGAACTGAAGAAGCAACAGACGCGCGGATAAACGCGGTTTAAAACTTGTTTTCTCGGCATTGAGTCAATAGCCCATGCGCACCGTTTGGCCGACAGCGGTGTCTTCCAGTGCACGCTTCAACAGATTCGCAGTGCGTTCAGCGCCCGCACTGCCGATGGCGACAAGGGTTGTGCGAGGAGAACCCGGCCATTTGTTCAGGGGGATTGGGGCGTGAAACACTCGTTGAACCCCATGAATGACCAGCGGCCTGGTGTCATCGCTGGTCCAGACAACGCCTTTAAGACGCAACAAAAGATCGCCGTATTGATTAATGATGTCTCCGACACGCGGCGAGAACCGAGCCCAATCGACAGGGCGCACTCCCTCAATGAGCCAAGTGCCCATTCCATCGCCGTGGCCTCCGCTCAAGTTTAGATGTGGGCCGTCGG
>JANPDD010000133.1:0-8970 GCA_031431295.1 Hyphomicrobiales bacterium
GCTTCCAATTCGGAGCCTAGACTCAATTGCCTCAAAATCCTGCCGGACGTCGTCCCACCCCCAGTCGGCACAACCCGCAGCTTTCCAGTCTTCAAAATCATCAGCCGCTCCGCGGAAGTAGATCATGCCATTGATCGAGCCTGAACCTCCGATCACTTTCCCGCGTGGATAGTATGTCCGCCGTCCGTCAAAACCGGCTACCGGTTCCGACTCGTACATCCAATTTAATTTCGGATTGCGAAAATTCCTGGCGTAGCCAAGCGGAACAGTGATCGAGAGGTTGCGGTCTGGCGGGCCGGCTTCAAGCAGCAGAACCTTGGTGGCAGCGTTCTCAGTCAGCCGGCTGGCGACAATGGAGCCAGCCGAACCCGCACCCACGATTATGTAGTCGAATAGGGCAGTCACGATGCTTCACAGTATCACGTTCCGAAGGCTGTTACAAAGGCTGTTACATCTGCCGTGCTTGTGAGGGTCACGCAGCCGGGGACCGCTGTTGGCCCATAGTGCCAAATTGGATGCGGGAACTTCGCGTCTGTAATTGAGAGGAATGCAGACACGGCAGGGCTGATGTTGATGACCAATCTTCGAAATTCAAACTGACCCTCTACCATTTCTCCAAGTGACTTGACGCCACTTCACCCGCCACCATTGGTCGCCGGAACACGTCCGGCGATGACAGCGTTTCGAAATTTTTCTAGTGGCGCAACTTTCCACTCTCAAATCGTTCCGATTTGAACGTCCGAGGCTCACAGCAATTCTTCCAGGTGCGCGATCAGCGGCACGTCGGCTGGCGGCATTTCCATGGTGCGAAGATCACGCGGTCTCACCCATTTGATCTCCTGACCCTCAAGTGCTGCGGCAAGGCCATTCCAGCGGCGGCAGACTTAGAGCGGCATGAGCAGATGAAAGTCATCATAGGCGTGGCTGGCAAAGGTCAGTGGAGCCAGACACGATGCCGAAACATCGATGCCGAGTTCCTCATTCAGTTCACGGGCGAGCGCCTTCTCCGGGCGCTCACCGGCTTCAACCTTGCCGCCGGGAAATTCCCACAATCCGGCAAGGCTCTTGCCCTGCGGCCGCTTGCTCACCAGCACCCGCCCGTCGGCATCGACGAGTGCGGCTGCAGCCACGAGAACGAGCCGCGTCAACTGCGATAGGACCCGTTGATGTCGATGTAGCCGTGGGTGAGATCACAGGTCCACACCTGGGCCCGGCCTTTCCCCACGCCAACATCAGTCTCGATCACGATATTGCGCCCGCGCATGTGCGGCATCAGCTCGGCTTCCTTGTAGGCGGGATCACGCATCCCCGAGCGTGCCACTTGCACGCCGCCGATCTTGATCCTGATCCTGTCGCGCACCGCTTTTTCGCCAGCCTTGCCTATGGCCATGACAATGCGGCCCCAGTTGGCGTCCTCACCGGCGATGGCCGTTTTGACCAGCGGTGAATTGGCAATGCTCATGGCGATGCGCCGCGCCGCCCCGTCATTTTCGGCACCCGTGACGGAGATGTCGATCAGCTTTTCGGCACCCTCGCCGTCCTTCGCAACCATGATTGCAAGGTCGTGGCAGACCTCATGCAACGCCTTGGCAAAGGCCTTGAGGCGGGGGTCCGTGGCTGACCGGATGCCCTTGTCGGGGCCTGCGGCACCGGTTGCAAACAGCAGTACCGTATCAGACGTTGACGTATCGCCGTCCACCGTCACGCAGTTGAACGTCGTTGCAACGCTGGCAGACAAAAGCTGTTGCAGTACTTTTGCCGGGATGGCGGCATCGGTGAAGATGAATGACAGCATTGTCGCCATGTCGGGTGCGATCATGCCCGAACCCTTGGCAATGCCGTTGATGGTGACCTTGGCGCCAGCAATTTTCACCTGGCGTGTTGCAGCCTTTGCAAACGTGTCGGTGGTCATGATGGCACGTGCCGCCATGTCCCATGCGCCGTCCTGGTTGGCGTCCGCGCTGCGGACAAGTTGCGGCAGCGCATTGACAATGAAGGAGGGATCAAGCGGCTCGCCGATCACACCCGTGGAGGCCTGGTAGATGTGCTGGGGCTTGCCCTTGAAGGCCTTGCCGGCGGCTGCCGCCACGGCCTTGACCGTGGCAACGCCACGCTTGCCGGTAAAGGCATTGGCATTGCCGGCGTTGACCAAAAGGGCGCGGGCCTCCCCTGTCTTGAGAGCAGTGCGGCACCAATCAACCGGCGCCGAACTGGATTTGGATGTGGTCAGGCAGCCAGCCACTGTGGTGCCTGGAGCCAGCAGGGCCAGCAATACATCGGGCCTGCCCTTGTAGCGGATGCCAGTTGCAGCGCTGGCCAGGCGAACACCCGCCAGTGCGGGAAGGTGCTGGCGTTTCGTTGGCGCCAAGGGTGAAACTGCATGTGCCACAGCGGGTCTCTGGGCTCAGCGGCGAAAGTTAGTTCGCGCTGCCGTCTTCGGGCAGCAACAGGTCGCCCTTGCCATCACCGGCTCCGACGCCATCGCCTGTGTCATTGGGTGTGCCCACATTGGCCTTCTGCTGCTTCGCTATGAGTGCCTTGCGTTGCTTCTCTGCTTCCGCAGCCACTTTTTTCAGGTCTTCATCAATGATCTCGACCTTGGCCACGTCGCGCAAGCTCGCCAGGGTTTTTTGCACCTCGCGGCGCACCAGCGCATTGCGAATGGCACCTTTCACCTGGTCATAGGGTTGCGCGGCACCCTTCTTGCGGTCTTCCAGCTTGATGATGTGCCAGCCAAAATCCGTCTTCACAGGGGGGGAAACGCTGCCTGCCGTCAGCGCGAATGCAGCTTTGGAAAACTCCGGCACCATTTCGGGCGCGGTGAAATAGCCAAGATCGCCGCCATAGTCCTTGGAGCCATCAAGGCTGTATTGTTTTGCCAGGTCCTCAAACTTCTCGCCCGCCGAAAGTTTGGCGGCAATGGCGGTTGCCTCTTTTTCCGAGGCAACCAGGATGTGGCGGGCGCGGATGCGCTCAGTCGCCACAACCTTCTTGGCTTCCTCGTCGTAAACCTTCTTCACTTCCTCTTCGCTGACCTGCGGGCTGATCTTCTGGGCGAGGAAGCTGTCGCGCAAGGCCTTCGCCTGATAGGCGGCAAGGCGGCGCTTGTAGTCAGGCGTCTCCGCCAGGCCGTCCTTGTTGGCGAGTTGCGCCAGCAAGTGCCGTTCCACCAGGAATTCAACCACGAAGGGGTAACGCAGCTTCTTCGGCAGGTTGGGCAATTGGCCGATAACATCGTCAAAGGCCATGCGCACTTCCGAGGCCTTGATTTCGTAACCGTTGACGATGGCGACAACCTTGTCCGCACCGCTCAGCGGAATGGGATCCTCCTGCGCCGCAGCCGGAAGGCCTGTCAGCAACAGAAGGCCTGCGCCAATAATGAGAGAGGTCAGCGATGTGCGATTGCGAAGCATGGAATCCATCAATTCAGAACGGGTGCGAGTTCGGTGCCGCTCTTGGTCTGCAAAAACGGCAAGAATGTGCTCTCACCCATCCCGTCCAAGCTGCTGAGAGCCCACTTGTCAGCGCAACATTGACGCCCGGATCAAGCACTTGCAAGGGTTGCCTCATGCTCCCTTGAACCTGTTGCGGCGATGCAACAGGTTGAATTACATTGCCCTGAGGCCTATCTCCCGCCTTCACCCCGGGGCCGGGAATTGTCCTTGCCCGCCAACTTGAGAGTGCATATCCCGGCACCATGGAATCACGTCGCCGATAAGGGTATGAACCAACCTATTGAATTGGTGCGATTCCTGTTCGGCTTGATCGTTCCATCAAGCCGGGAAGCGCGCTAGAAGCTGGCCCTAGAGCATCGGACCCAAAAGTGGATGCCACTTTTGGGAAAGTCCGATGTTCAAGTATATAATCTGGCGCAACTTTCCACCCTCAAGTGGATTCCACTTTAGGGTCCGTTGCGCTAATGAGCCCTCGCGGGCTCCTGAAGGATGCGAATCACATGTTCGGACTGAAGAAGCTGGCCCAGGCCGTGTTTGGCACGACCAATGACCGGAAGGTCGCCGCCTACGCGAAAGAAGTGCCTGCCATCAATGCGCTGGAAAGCGAATACGAAAAGCTCTCGGACGCCCAGCTCAAGGACCTGACGGTCCAGTTCCGGGCCGAGGTTGCCGCTGGCAAGTCCTTGGATGACATGTTGATTCCGGCTTTTGCGGCCGTCCGTGAGGCTGCCAAGCGTGGCCTTGGCATGCGCCATTTTGATGTCCAGATGATCGGCGGCATGGTGCTTCATGACGGCAAGATCGCCGAGATGAAAACCGGCGAAGGAAAAACCCTCGTGGCCACGCTTCCCGTCTATCTCAACTCCCTGGCGGGCAAAGGCGTGCACGTCGTGACCGTCAATGACTATCTGGCCAAGCGCGACTCAGCCTGGATGGGCCAAGTCTATGCCGCCCTGGGCCTCACAACGGGCGTGATCGTCCATGGCCTCAATGACCGCGAGCGCCACGCGGCCTACGCCTGTGACGTGACCTACGGCACCAACAATGAGCTGGGCTTCGACTACCTCCGCGACAACATGAAATACCACCTGGAGGAAATGGTCCAGCGCGGCCACGGCTACGCCATCGTCGACGAAGTGGACTCGATCCTCGTTGATGAGGCCCGCACCCCCCTCATCATATCGGGTCCGGTCGATGACAAGTCGGAGCTCTACAACGCCCTCGACCACTTCATTCCCGAACTTGACGCCGATGACTACGATCTCGATGAAAAGCAGCGCTCCATTTCCCTCACTGAAAAGGGCAATGAACACCTGGAGCAGATTCTGGCCGCAAGCGGCATGCTGAAGGGCGGCAATCTCTATGAGGCCGCCAACGTCACCATTGTCCACCACATGCAGCAGGCGCTCCGCGCCCACAAGCTGTTCCAGAAGGACAAGGACTACATCGTCAAGGATGCCCAAGTCGTCATCATCGATGAATTCACCGGCCGCATGATGCCGGGCCGCCGCTATTCCGAAGGCCTGCACCAGGCGCTTGAGGCCAAGGAGCATGTGGCCGTTCAGCCGGAGAATGTGACGCTCGCCTCCATCACTTTCCAGAATTATTTCCGCCTTTATGGCAAGCTTGCAGGCATGACTGGAACGGCGGCAACGGAAGCCGACGAGTTCATGGACATCTATGGCCTGGACGTCATGGAAATCCCGACCAACGTGGAGGTCGCCCGTGCCGACGAAGACGATGAGGTCTATCGCACGGCGAAAGAGAAATACGCCGCGATCTCGGCCACCATCCAGGATGCGCGTTCACGCGGCCAGCCCGTGTTGGTGGGCACGACCTCAATTGAGAAATCCGAAATCCTCTCTGGCCTGCTGAAGGCGCAAGGCTTTGAACACAATGTGCTGAACGCCCGGTATCATGAGCAGGAAGCTGCCATCATTGCCCAGGCGGGCGCTCCCGGTTCCGTGACGATTGCAACAAACATGGCGGGCCGCGGCACCGACATCAAGCTCGGCGGCAATTTCGACATGCGGGTCGCCACCGAACTGGCGGAAATCCGTGTAGGTGCTGCCCGTGAGGCGGCCATTGCAAAGATCAAGGATGAGATTGAAGCCAACCGCCAGGTTGTGCTGGCGGCTGGAGGCCTTTTCGTGATTGGCACGGAGCGCCACGAAAGCCGCCGCATCGACAACCAGTTGCGTGGCCGCTCGGGCCGCCAGGGTGACCCCGGCCGCTCGCGGTTCTATTTGTCGCTTGAAGATGACCTGATGCGCATCTTCGGCTCGGACCGTCTGGACGGCATGTTGCAGAAGCTTGGCCTCAAGGAAGGCGAGGCCATCATCCACCCGTGGATCAACAAGGCGCTCGAAAAGGCCCAGCAGAAGGTGGAGGCGCGGAACTTCGACATCCGCAAGAACATCCTCAAATACGACAACGTCATGAATGACCAGCGCAAGGTGATCTTCGAACAGCGCATTGGCCTGATGCGCGGCGAGGAGATTTCCGAAACCATCGACGACATGCGCCACGACGTGATCGACGAGACGATTGCCCGGCACATTCCGGAGAACGCCTATGCCGAGCAGTGGGACGCAACCGGGCTTCGCGAGGCCTTGAAGTCGCACGTTGCCGTCGATTTCCCGGTCGAGGAATGGGTCAAGGAAGAAGGCATCGCCGATGAGGAAATCAAGGAACGCGTGACAACGACTGTCGACAACTACTTCAAGTCGAAGCGTGAGAAATACGGTGCCACCGTCATGAACCAGGTGGAGAAGGCCGTGCTGCTGCAAACCCTTGACCGCCTGTGGCGCGACCATATTGTCACTGTCGACTATCTCCGCCAGGTCATCCACCTGCGTGGCTATGGCCAGCGTGACCCGCTCAATGAATACAAGACCGAGGCCTTCAACCTCTTTTCGGCTTTGCTGGCGAGTTTGAAGGAGGCCGTCACCGGTCAGATGATGCGGATCGAAGTCCAGACCAGGGCCGCCGATGAAATGCTGCCCGACGAGGATGATCTGCCGGACATGGCGGCCCATCACATGGATCTTTCATCAGGTGAAGATGATGTGGGTGAGGGCGGACTGGCGCTTGCCGCACCGCCGGTGAAGGCCCGTGCCAAGGCAAAGCCGGCGCTCGATCCCAAGAAGCCCGAAACCTGGGGCAAGATCGGCCGCAATGACAAATGTCCCTGTGGTTCCGGCAAACGCTACAAGCACTGCCATGGGGCCTATGTGTGAGGGTTTCTAAACCCCTCGCAACTCGGGCCTTGCCCAATCGATGAGCTTGCCCGCCAGCCACCAGCCGAAGACCGCGACCGCAGCACCCGCATAGCCGTCAATGGCATAGTGCCATGTGAGGTGCACGGAGCCGATCATGATGAGGACGGCAAAAGTTGTCAGCAGCCAGCCCAGCCAGCGCTTGCCCGAGGCGAAACCGAGAATGGCGAACAGCACCGACGTGCCAACATGCATGGACGGCATGGCGGAGATGCCGTTGACGAGGCCAACACCCGTTTCGTAAGTGCGCCACAGCTCGTCCATGATGCTGAGTGACCAGATGGGATAAACGGCATTTGCCGTGTGCAACCAGTCGAGGCCCGGCGCAAATGGGTCTGTACCCGGCAGCAGGCGGCCCACGAAACAGGGACCGACTGAGGAGAAGAGTGTGCCGAGGATGCAGGTTCCCAAAAACCAGGTGAGCGTGAAACCGAGCAGAAAGTGCAGGCGCAGCTTCGTGTCGCGGGCGCTGAAGCCTTGCCAGAACCACAGCGAGAACATCACAAAGAACCAGATGTTGTAGTTGACGTTCAGCAGAAAAGTGATGACCGGCACATTGAGAAACGACATGAGTTCGTAAGGATGGTGGCCAAAGTGCAAGGTCTTGTCCCAGGCCATGAAGGCCGGATCCCATGAAAACGGATGCGCCGAAGGAATGGCCTTCTTGATGAAGCTGTAGCCCACCATGTAGGCGCTCATGAACAGGAAGGCATGAACAGCATTGCTGACCCGTAAGGGGGCGAAATAGTCATCGCTGAACTTGTGGGCGAGCGCCACGGCAACACTGCCGCGGTGGCCGGTTCTTGCAAGCCGCAACATTTCAGCAACAAGGCCCAGCACGATCATCACCGCCAGGATGAGCAGCACGGGGCCTGAAAATATCTTCACCATTTGGAAGTCGAACGGCAGATCAAGAAGATATGCCTCCAGCAGTGCAGCCGCCATCACCAGGGCGGCAAAGCCATAGAGCAGGGCGTGGCGCCTGAAGCCCAGCAGTACCGCATCCAGCAGGGCGGCGGAACGGGAGGAAACAACGGTAAGCGCGGCGCTGGGCATGCCTGGCTTATAGGGAAGGGGAACTTAAGGACCGGTTTCAGGGAGGGGCACGCTGGACATTTTTTAGAATGGTTCTAAGTTCTTGCCATGAGGACATTTTCCGACCTGACCGAACAGGAAATCCTGGCCCTTGCCATTTCGAGCGAGGACGACGACGCCCGCGCCTATGCCGGTTTTGCCCATGCCCTTATGGAAACCTACCCGGCGTCAGCCAAGGTCTTCGTGGAAATGGCGGAGGAGGAACATGAACACCGCCGCGCCCTGACTGACCTTTATCGCGGCAAGTTCGGTGACTTCATCCCCCTCATCCGGCGCAGCGACATCAACGGCTTTGTCAAACACAAGCCGGCCTGGACCCTGTCCAAACTGGGGATCGACGCCATGCGCCAGCGCGCCGAGGTGATCGAACTCGAAAACTACCGCTTCTATACCCAGGCCGCCGAGCGCAGCGCCGACCCGAAGGTGAAAAAGCTGTTGCTTGATCTGGCGCTGGCCGAAAAGGGCCATGAATCACTGGCCGGCAAGCTCGGGCTCGAGCACGTCACTGCCGATGCCAAGATCGACGAAACAGAGGCTGAGCGCCGCTTGTTTCTGTTGCAGGTGGTGCAGCCCGGTCTTGTTGGCTTGATGGATGGTTCGGTCTCGACACTCGCCCCGCTTTTTGCCGCGGCCTTCGCCACCGGCAACACCTGGGAAACCTTTCTGGTCGGCTCCGCCGCCTCGATCGGGGCCGGTATTTCCATGGGGTTGGCCGAAGGGCTTTCTGACGATGGCAAGTTGACCGGGCGCGGCCATCCGCTGATCCGCGGCCTTGCCGCCGGCATCATGACCGCGGTGGGCGGCATGGGACACGCGTTGCCCTATCTCATTCCGGATTTCACCTTCGCCACGTCAGTGGCCGTTGTCATCGTGTTTATTGAACTCTGGGCCATTTCCTGGATCCGCTACAAATACATGGACACGCCGTTTCTCAAGGCGGCATTCCAAATCGCGGTTGGCGGCTTTCTTGTGTTCCTGACGGGCATTTTGATTGGCAGCGCCTAGACTCTGATTTCATTTGAATGATCCGTAACCGGCATTTCGGAAGTAGTTTTGACACTCTGTTGGGGAGATCGTCGGCAAGACGTCCTTGATGGCCGCTTCGACTTCTTCGACAGTCCTGCCCATGGCTTTGCGCAAGA
>JANPDD010000134.1:0-21314 GCA_031431295.1 Hyphomicrobiales bacterium
TCTTGCGCAAAGCCATGGGCAGGACTGTCGAAGAAGTAGAAGCGGCCATCAAGGACGTCTTGCCGACGATCTCCCCAACAGAGTGTCAAAACTACTTCCGAAATGCCGGTTACGGATCATTCAAATGAAATCAGAGTCTAGGCCCAGTAGGGGAGGCATCAAGTTTAAGCCGCCGCTGGCCGAAGCTTCAATCCCAGTGCCTTCATCACTTTCAGAATCGCGCTGAAACTCTGGTTGCCGTCTTTTGGCTGCGTTCGATACAATCGTTCAGGTGTCAACCCAATCGGCGGGACAGTGTCACCACCCCCTCAGTCGCTGCGCGACAGCTCCCCCGGCAAGCCGGGAGGAGCGTGAATTCACCCTCCACCCAGCTTTGCTGGGGGAGGTCCCCGAAGGGGGGGAGGGGGTCCGCTCCGCCTCTGGCCGCAACTTCAATCCCAGCGCCTTCATCACTTTCAAGATCGCGCTGAAACTCGGGTTGCCGTCTTTTGGCTGCATTCGATACAATCGTTCGGGCGTCAACCCAATCGATGTAGCAGTGTCGCCACCCCCTCAGTCGCTGCGCGACAGCTCCCCCGGCAAGCCGGGAGGAGCGTGAATTCACCCTCCACCCCGCTTTGCTGGGGGAGGTCCCCGAAGGGGGGAGGGGGTCCGCTCCGCCGTCAAACTTTGGAACACCGCAGGCCGCTCCTGCAACGCCCACAAAATTCCGTCCAACACCCCGCTGATGTTCTCATACACATCGATATTGCCTACCCGATAAACCGCATACCCCCGCGACGTCAGAAACGCCGTCCGCAACTCATCATACCGAACATCCGCCGCATCTCCATGCGTGACACCATCGACCTCAATCACCAGCCGCCGTTCGCGGCAGAGGAAGTCAACGATAAAGGGGCCGATGGTGGCCTGCCGCACAAAGCGAAATCCAGACAAAGACCGTTTGCGCAGATACCCCCACAATCGTATTTCAGCAGAGGTCGACTCCTTCCGCAATTTCCGCGCAAAACCTCTGGTGCTTTCCCGCTGCATGTTCCCCTCCGCTTTCACGTAGGACGGAACAAACATCAAAATCCGTCGCAGACCCCCTCCGGCCTATCGGCCACCTCGCCCCAGCAGAGCTGAGGGAGGGTAGGGTACACGCTCCTCCCAACTTTTTGGGGGAGCTGTCGCGAAGCGACTGAGGGGGTGGCTCCGAATTCAAATCAGCCCTATCCTCCCCCCATGCACTGCACCCTCACTGACCGCATCCCAACCCCCATCGGCGAGATGGTTCTTGTCGCGCGGGATGGCGTTGTGTTGTTGCTGGAATTTGTCGACAAGGGCGACCGGCTGGCGCGGGAAATCAAAGCCCGCTTTGGCGATGTCGAACTCCAGTCAGCCAGCAACCCCTTCGGGCTGTCGGATGTGATCCGCGACTACTTCGCCGGAAACTTCCACGCCATCGAGAACCTGCTGACCGATGGCGGCGGAACGGACTTCGAGAAAAACGTGTGGGCGGAACTCCGCCGCATTCCCAGCGGTTCAACAGTGTCCTACGGCTCCATCGCCCGCAAACTCGGCGACGTCCAATTGAGCCGCGCCGTCGGCACCGCCAATGGCAAGAACCCCATCGCCATCGTTGTGCCGTGTCATCGCGTCATTGGTGCTGACGGTTCCATGACCGGATATGGCGGCGGTATCACCCGCAAGGAATGGCTGCTGCGCCATGAGGGCGCGCTGCTGGTTTAGACCTGCTTCAACTTCTGGCCAAACGCGTCAGAAAATACGACCCCAGCAGGCGGGTTGTGCTTCGGATATTGGCGGTGGGCATGGAATGGCCATAGCGGGCGAGCACGGCGTCGAAGACATCACCCAACGTGCCGGCCGCCGTCAGCGTCGAGAGAACGGCCATGGTCTGGCGCGTCAGAAAATAGTTCTTCGTGCCGTCCTGCTGGCGCAGCAGGCCTTCAAGGCGCATCCAATCCTCGGTGCGGCCCGTGAGATTGCCCGCCTCGCCATCTTCCATGCCGGCGGTCACCCGCAGCATGGTGGAACGGTCAAACAGCGCGCCGGCAATCGGCGTCTTGGTATAGAGATTGCCGAGAATGACAACCATGAATTCGAAAAAGCGCTCGCGCATTGTTGTTTCGGCCGCAGGCACGGAGTTGTCGGACTCCTCCGGCAGCGCCGCCAGGCACTCATTCACCAGCTTGTCCAAATCAATGGCTGCGGAATTCGACATGTCTTTGTTCCCATCTCCGGCGGCGGAAACTGGACCTGGAGATTTGCGCTTCCGTTAAGACGCACGGCCAAGACGGCTGACATGGTAAACGCGTTACTACGCGATTGTACTATCCCGGAAACCGGCTGGAAACTGGCCGGAATCTGGCCGAAAAAAACGGGCGCGGGCGTCCCCGCAGCCGCGAGTTTTGGGAGGGAAGATTTGGGGCTCTTCCAAAGCCCATTCACAGTGTCAATCAGCGGGTCCACCAGACTGGTGAACAATCCAGCATATAATCCTATTTTGGACAAAAGTCAAGAGGTTTTTTTGACGGTCTTGCGATTTCGCAAAATGTGCTGGTGCTCCGCATCATACAGCGCTGAATCACGGAATGACGCAGGGCCGAACACCCGGCCCACCAGCACCAGGGCAGTGCGCGTGAGTTTTTGGGCCCGCACCTTCTTGGCGATGTTTTCCAGCGTCCCGTGAATGAATTGCTGGTCCGGCCAGCCAACGCGGAATGCCACGACAACCGGGCAGTCACTGCCATAGTGCGGAATGAGGCTCCGCTGGATATGGGGCAGGTTGCGCACGGAAAGATGGATCGCCAGCGTCGCTTTGGAGGCCCCCAATTTTTCCAGTTCCTCGCCCGGCGGCATGGCCGAGGATTGCATGGAGGTGCGCGTCAGAATCACGGTTTGCGCGACTTCAGGCAGGGTGAATTCCATTTTCAGCGCCGCCGCCGCGGCTGCAAAGGCGGGAACACCCGGCGTCACGTCATAGGGGATATCGAGTGCATCGAGCCTGCGCATCTGCTCGGCGATTGCTCCGTACAGGCTCGGATCACCCGAATGCACCCGCGCCACATCAAACCCCCTGTCATGGGCGGACTTGATGTGGTCGATGATTTCATCAAGGTGCAGCGGAGCCGTGTCAACAACAAGCGCTTGCGCGGGGGCGGATTTCACAATCTCCTCCGGCACCAGCGACCCCGCATAGAGGCAGACCGGGCAGGACTGGATAATCTTCAGTCCACGGATGGTTATCAGGTCCGGCGCACCAGGACCTGCCCCAACGAAGTGCACGGTCATAGGGGCTCCATCCTGCTGGCGTAGCCACGCGGCGTGTAGGCATAGGTTTTCCCGTCACCGCGCTTGAAGGCTTTCGATTGCGAGGAGCCGACCATCACGAGGGTCAACATATCGACGTCGTCGGCGCGGAACTCATCAAACCTCAGTATACGGACGTTTTCCCCCGCGCGGCCCAGATTTGATGCGAGCACCACAGGCGTGTCCGGGTGCCGGTGCGGTTTCAAAATCTCAAACGCCTTCACAATCTGGTCGGCGCGTTTCAATGATCGCGGATTGTAAAAGGATATCACGAAGTCTCCCGCCGCCGCCGCCTTTACGCGCTGCACGATTGTTTCCCATGGCGTCAGCAAATCAGAGAGTGAGATGCAACAGAAGTCATGGCCAATCATCGCTCCCACCCGCGCACTCGCCATTTGGAAAGCGGAAATGCCGGGGTGCACTTCGACGGCGATACGGCAGGGTTCGCGGTCGATCAATTCATAGACCAGTGCTGCCATGGCATAAATGCCAGCATCGCCTGAACACACCAAGGCCACGCGCTTTCCCTGCTTGGCCAATTCAATGGCATGGCGGCAGCGCTTCTCTTCATCGCCGAGGGGGAAGTCGTGACGCTCCTGTCCATTGCGAAGGTGTTCAACCAGATCGAGATAGAGCGAATAGCCGACCCACTCGTGCGAATCCCAAAGCGTGAAATCCACTTCTGGTGTGATGAGTCTTGGATCGCCGGGTCCAATGCCGACAAGACTAACAACACCGCGAATTCGTCCATTGGGTTGGAAGTAGGCTTGTTTGGAATGTGCAATGGCAATTGTGGCGCGTTTGCTTTTGGTCTTTGGAATGAGCAATTCGGCATCGTCTCCGATCAACGCCAATGCCGCTGCTTCCGCAACGCTTGGCGTGCCGACTTCCCGTTCGACGATACCTGATGGCGAGCTGATACAATGGCTCTGGGCGTTCAGTTCTTCGGCGGAGAAGAACATCACAGGATCATATTGCGACACTGCGGGTTCATCCTCCTTGAGATCAATGGATGCGTGGCGGAAAACGGATTGCTCGGCAATGTTGTGTTTTGCCAGTGTTTCAGCGATCAACTGCTGCACCTCTGCCGGATCAGTCCCTCGCTCGCATCCTATGCCCAACGTCAAGGTCTTGGGATGATAGACAAGATGTTTGGGGCCGCCCTTTTTGCGATAGATGGATATTTCCTGTGTGATTTCTTCGCCGCGAAGTTTTGCGGCGGTCGCTGATTTCAAGTCTTCCGGATTGGCAAGCACCAACCCTTCGCCAGGTTCGTCGAGAGACTCACCAAAGCGCACATCGCTCGCCGTGGTGATGGCCGGGTGCCCGTTGGTCGCTGAGGCTATCCTGCGGGCCAAATCATTGGCGCCATGGTGTCCACCGATCAATGGCACGATGCTTGCGCCATCCTCTGATACGGCAATAACAGGAGCCTCGGTCATTTTTGACTTGAGACTGGGACCAATTGCGCGGATGAGTATTCCTGCCGCGCATACGCCTACCACCGCATGGGAAAACCGGAATGCCCGCGCAATCGCATGGGTCGCCTTCTCAAAATGTTGGTCGCAGCCATCCAATCCTTCAGGACCATGAATCAATCCGCCTACGGATGATTTGACCCTGTGGGCCGTTGCCAGTGCCGAAGGACCAAGGACGAAGATGGCGACTTGCCGCTTTGTCACTGCTGCGTCCTCACAATGATCGTCGTGAAATAGGGCAGGGTGTCTTCGGCAATGTCCCCGACTTTGCGGATCTCTTGCCCGTCCTGCGTTGCCTTGATCACAGCCGTGGCGCAAGTGATCAGGTCAAGCCCCGAGAGCACCTGTTTCACCTTGCCGAAATGCCGCCCCACCTTGATGATGGCGGCGGAGTGGCAGGTCGAGAGTTCCTCCTGCAGGCGCCCGGCAGCAAGTGTGGCGGGCAGGATTTTCAGCACGTCATCGCGTGCGCACAGCGGCTGTCCCAGTTCTGCCGCGCTGGCGCTCACCGAAGTCACGCCCGGAACCACATTGGTTTTGAAACGCGACGACAGGCGTTCGAACACGTACATGAAGCTGCCGTAGAAGAAGGGATCACCTTCACACAGCATCACCACATCGTTGCCCCTCGAAAGCTGCTCGGCAATCCGCGCCGCCCCAGAGTCATAAGCGGCCTGTGCGGGCGCACGCTCCACCTGCATGGGCATGTCGATTGCAATCTCAACCGCATCGTCAGGCAGAAACGGTTTGGCAATGGACCGCGCCATGCTCTGCGTGCCATTGGCCGCGAGATAGGCGATGACCTTTGCGGTCGAGACCAAACGCCAGGCTTTCACCGTCATCAATTCCGGATCACCGGGTCCCACACCGACGCCATACAAAATTCCGCTCATGGTTTTTGCACCCGCCATTGCAACACACTCATCCGTGGCCGCAGAGCCCGCAGCGCACCAACCTTGGAGAGGATGGAGACATCCAGCCGCACAAGTTCGCCGCCGTGTTTTTCCTGGAGGTCGTAGAGGTGCATCTCGCCTTCGATGGTGACCACATTGGCAACCATGCGGCCCTGCGGGCGCAGGCGCTCCCAGGCGATTTCAAAGTTACCTGGAGAGCCTATTCCGCCTCCAATGAAAACGGCATGCGGTGCGGGCAGGCCAGCCAATGCCTCAGGTGCCGTCCCTGCGATGATCTTCAGCCGTGGCGTACCCAACTGGTCTGCATTGGCTGCAATCATTGCGCGGCGCTTCGCATCCTGTTCGATGGCGAAGGCTTCGCAGCCCCGCGTGGAGCGCATCCATTCAATGGCGACGGAGCCCGAACCCGCGCCGATGTCCCACAGCAATTGGTCCGGCGCAGGGGCGAGAGCCGCCAGTGTGGCGGCGCGCACCTCGCGCTTGGTGATTTGGCCATCGTGCTGGAACGCCTCGTCGGGAAGGCCTGCAACCCGTGACCAGATCTTGGCTTGGGCACCCGCGATGCAATGGACAGCGAGCGTATTGAGAGGAGACCATTCCCGCAGCGGCGCGGCATTGGCCTTGAACGTGGTCACAGCCTCGGTCGTTCCGCCCAGGTTTTCCAGCACGGAAATGGAGCTGCTGTCGAAACCACGCGCAAGCAGGCGGCGGCAGACTTCTGCAACAGACGTTTCGTCCTCAGTCAGAATCAACAACCGCGCATCAGGCTGAATGAAGGCCTCGACATTTGCGGCCGGGCGGCCGTGGATGGTGAAACAATCACAGTCCGGGACCGACCAGCCCAGGCGCGCCGCCGCCAACGAGAACGCCGAGAGGTGAGGGATGATCGTCACGTCATCCCTGGCAATGAATGTCAGGATTTTTCGGGCCGCGCCGAAGTTTGAAGGGTCGCCGGTCGCCAGCATGACCGTCGCTGTACCCTTCAAGGAGGTCAACTGCTGCACAACGGCTGAGAATGGCTGCGGCCATTTCAACTGTCGTGCTTTCATGACCGGCAAGAGGGCCAGTGTCCGCTCAGAGCCGATCACGACCTCAGCCACGGCAAGGGCTTGGCGTGCGGCGGCCGACAGGCCGTCATGGCCATCTTCGCCGATGCCGATGATGGTGAGCCAGGCCGTCACGGCTTTTCGGCCAGCAGCGCGTTGACCACGGCGGCCGCCATGGCCGAACCGCCTTGCCGTCCCCGCAGTGCGAGGAAGGGCAGCCCCCGCGCGTTGGCGATCAACTGGTCCTTGCTTTCGGCGGCACCGATAAAACCAACAGGGAGAGCGATGACAACGGCAGGTCCTGGCGCGCCCGCGTCAATGATGTCGAGGAGATGAAACAGGGCGGTGGGCGCATTGCCGATCACCACAATGGCACCTTCGAGGCAGGGTCGCCAGAGCTCCACGGCTGCCGCCGAACGGGTGTTTGCCATTTCACTCGCGAGCGGCTTAGTTCGCGGATCATTCAGTGTACAGATGATTCTCCCGCGTTCGGGCAGCAGGCTTGTCATGATGCCATGGCGCACCATCTCGGCATCCACCAGGATTCTAGCGCCCGCAGCCAGTGCCTTTTTGGCGGATGCGGCAAAATCAGGCGAGATCACCAATTTCCTTGAAATATCAGGCATGCCACAGGAGTGGATCATCCGTGCCGCAATGTTCCGGGCATCGGCAGGAACAAGCGAGAAATCCGCTTCCGCCTCAATGGCGGCGAATGACTGTTCATAGATCGCGTCGGGGTTCTTCAAGTATTCACTCATGGCTTCAGGGTTCATTTCAGGGTTCGGGGGCCAAGCGGATGGTCCGCATGGGGGTAGGGTGCGTGGGTGTGGTGGCCATGCCCATGTTCATGCCCATGTTTATGACCGGGCCTGCTGGCCAGTTCAAACGGGCCGGATGCCGCGATGACGCCTGAGCCAATGCCTTCCACATGGTGGTGGTGGCTTTCCTGGGCGGCGCCGACTTCGGCCTCGAAGCCCAGCACCTGGGTGCGGTATTTGCAGAGCTGGCAGTTCATGGCGATATCGCCTGTCATGATCTGGCTGATGCGCTCCACAAAGGTATCGATCACGGCGGGATGGTCGTTGAGATAGGGTGCCTTGAGAAATTCGATGTGCGGGTGGCGCGCGGCCACCTCATCCGTTGCGTCATAGATGCGCTGGACAAGAATGCCCGTGAACAGGAAATAGGGAAATACGATGATGCGCTTGAAGCCGAGCTTGGCGCAATGCTCCAGCGCCGGTTCGACAAGGGGAAATGTCACACCTGAATAGGCAACTTCGCCCCAGCCGAAACCAAAACCTTCCCAGAGCATGCGCATGACCTTCGCGACATTTGAATTTGCATCGGGGTCGGATGCGCCGCGCCCCACGACCACCAGAAGTGTTTCGTGTTTGGAAACATGGCCACCCGCCTGTGCAACAGCCTCCCCAATGCGGTCACCAGCGGCGCGCAGCATCTTGGGGTCTATGCCCAGTTCCTTGCCGTAGTTGATCTCTAGATCGTTTTCCGCCGCATAAGTGTTGAGCACTGACGGAATGTCATTCTTGGCGTGGCCTGCGGCAAACAACATGCCAGGCACGGCCAGAACACGCGACACGCCGTCGGCCTTGAGCCTGTCAAGTCCCTGGCGGATGATGGGTGTGGCAAATTCCAGATAGCCGAATTCGACAGGATATTGGGGAAGGCGGTTTTTGAGGTGGCCGGCCAAAACCGCAAATTCCGCGACAGCATCCGTGTCCCGGCTGCCATGGCCGCACAGCATCACGCCAATTTTTTCTGACATCATCTGCCTTTCCACCACACAACGCCGCAAGACTTGCGGGGAGAAAGGCAGCTTCCGGAGTTGGCCCCGCATGGGTCGGCCGCACCGAAGTCGCTCTCAGCCCTTTGACGAACAGGGCGCTGCAGGTTGCTGGATAGGCCTTTGTCGCAGGCGCGACAAGGACGCAAACGTCATACCAGAGCACGTCCCGCCAAAGTGTGAAGCGGTTTGGCGATTAGAACATGCTCCAGCGTATTGATCTGGCGCGAGTCCTGTTCGGCGGGTCATCCCGCCGGGACGTACGCTAGAACTCAATCCCGGCCCGACGCGCGCAAATGCGCTGTGTGCAGTGGTTAGCGCCGCCCGGCGAGCGTGACGAATTCGCCGGGAATGAGAAAACGCCCATCCGCTGCGCGATGCTGGGCGACGGATGCGAGGAATTCCTGTTCCACTTCGCCCATGACTTCAGGTGTGAACCGCTTGACGGCCAGTGCCACGGGGCCTCCCAACAGCATGGCTGACAGGAGTTCCCTCTCGCCTGCAAATTCGAGAACTTCCCTGTGCCGGTGCTCGCGGATGTCCGTAAGTCCCGCAGCCTCGAAATCCCTTCGGAGGGAACCTGGAGCGCCAGTCGCGAAAAACAGAGGACAGACCTCGGACACCACGCGGGCATCGACAATCGGAAAGATATCCGCCCAGCCGCAGTTGCGCCGCTCGCCCCACACTGTGGCGATGACGCGGCCACCGGCGCGGACCGCCCGGCGCATCGACGCGACGGCTCGGCCTGGATCGGGCACATACATCAGGCCGAGGGCGCAGATCGCCACGTCATAGCTTCCGTCCGCGACAGCGAGTTCGTCGGCACTCATGCGCGCTGCTTTCACCCAGTGCAGGCCTTGGCCGGCACAGATGCGGGCCGTCAGATCGACCATGTTCTGGGCGATATCGGTGGCGAGAACTTCGCCAGTGGGGCCAACTGCGCTCGCCGCGGCTTTCGTCACCAGCCCACTCCCGCAGGCGGCCTCGATGACCCGCTCGCCGGGTTGAAGTGCGCCAGCCTCCAGAAGCGCCTTCTGGGCAGAGGCCAGTGGCACCCGCCAGCCGTCGTCATAATGGTTCGCAGCGGCATCCCAGCCGTAGCGTTGGACACGCAATTGCAGCTTTGCTTCCATGGGCGGGGACTACTCCAGTGTGACGGCGGTTGTCACCTTCTGACTATCCCGCAACGCGAGGTAATACGGATCGGCGGCGAGCGCGCGGTCCACCATGGCCTTGAGTTTCCCGCCGTCGTCCGAGCTCTTGAGCGAGATCATCAGCCGGGTTGCGAGGGGGGCTGCCGGATCGCTTCCCATGCCAAGGATGGCGCTGTCGTCGAAATCCATTTCCACGTCGATGGTGACCCCTTTGAGATCGAGACCTTCCCGGGCCGCTGTTAACTTGATGCCGATCGCCACGCAGCCGGAAACGGCGGCCCGGAAATAAAAGCCGGGCGTGGGCTCCGCGCCGCCGCCGCCGAAGACCGTGCCCATGTCCATCGCGGCTTCATGATCGCCCTGACGGTAGCGGCACAGCAGGCCATCGGCAAGGCTGGCCGTTCCTTTCATTGTGCTTAAGGCCATGCCGGGCTCGCGGCGAAATGCTTCCGCAACGCGCGCCTGGGCCACTCTGATTTCGGATGTGCTCGCCATGATGCCCTTCTGTCATTTCCCCGACGGAAACCCTAGCGCATGGGACGAGCAAATGGAATCATTTGCGAAGTGGAAGATGCGCCAGATTCCATATGTTAAAGCAACTTATCCGCGTTCACTTGAACGCGGGTTGCTGTAACACAACTCCGGACGCCGCGATATGGTGTTTCTAGAACTCAATCCCGGCCTGGGCCTTCACGCCGGAGCGGAAGGGGTGCTTCACCTGTTCCATCTCGGTCACGAGATCGGCCAGTTCAATCACCTCGTCCCTTGCGTTGCGCCCGGTGATGACGATGTGCTTGTCGGTCGGTCGGTTGCGCAATACCTGCAGGATCTCTTCCAGCGGCAGATAGTCATAGCGCAACACAATGTTGAGTTCATCCAGCAGCACCATCTTGTAGGATGGGTCGGCGATCAGCCTCTTGGCCTCTTCCCAACCCTCGCGGGCGTGGGCGACATCGCGGGCGCGGTCCTGGGTTTCCCAGGTGAAGCCTTCGCCCACGGCCTTGATGGTGACAAGGTCAGGAAATTTTTCAAGAACCGTGCGTTCGCCTGTCGCCCATGCACCCTTGATGAATTGAATGACGCCCGATTTGAAACCATGACCGATGCAGCGGAACACCATTCCGAAGGCGGCGGTGGATTTGCCTTTGCCCTTGCCTGTATGGACGATGAGAAGGCCGCGCTCGATGGTCTTTCCCGCCATGATCTTGTCCCGGGCGGCCTTTTTCTTGGCCATCTTTTCATGATGGCGGGCCAGATCAACGGTAGGTTCGTGGTCAGTGTCGTCGGTCATGCCTGCAACTCCTTCAGGCGATCATAGGTTGAATTGAGGCGCGGTTGCCACAGGTTCCGCGCAATGGCCTCGGACAGTCTTGCGGCAATTTCCTTGAGGGCCTGGGGATTGTTGTCGGCGATGAACCGGCGTGTCTCGTCATCACCAAGATAGGCGTCAAATGCCAAGTCAAAATGATGGGATTTCACGGCATCGGCCGTGGCCGCGAAGGCAAACATGTAATCCACGGTCGCCGCAATTTCGAATGCGCCCTTGTAGCCATGACGTTTGACGCCTGCGAGCCATTTCGGATTGACGACGCGGGAACGGACAACGCGGGCCACCTCCTCATCAAGCGTGCGGATCACCGGACGCTCTGGGCGCGAGTGGTCGTTGTGGTAGATTACGGGCTTTGCACCTGCGGCCGCCTCAACAGCAGCACTCATGCCGCCTTCGAACTGATAGTAGTCATCGGAATCCAGAAGGTCATGCTCGCGGTTGTCCTGGTTGTGGATCACCGCCTCGATGGCCGCAAGGCGTGTCCTGAAGAGCGCTTCGTTGTTGATGCCATGGGCCTTGCTGCCATAGGCATAGGCACCCCAGGTCACATAGGCAGCGGCGAGATCGGCGCGGGCTTCCCAGATGCCCTCGTCAATCAGCGTTTGCAGGCCAGCGCCATAGGCGCCTGGTTTTGCACCAAAGATGCGATGCGCGGCAAGCGAACGTGCCTCAGGAGCGGGAATGCCTGCGGCCTCCAGCGCTGTCGCGTCGTGTCTCATGCGGGCGGCAATGGGATTGTCCTCTTCCGGCTCCTCCAGGTTTCCCACGGCAATGACGGCCTTGTCGAAAAGTTCGATCTGGGCCGGGAAGGCATCGCGGAAAAAGCCTGAGATGCGCAGTGTCACATCAACGCGGGGACGGCCAAGGACGGCGGGCGGAATGGTTTCAAATCCGCTGACGCGCCATGAGGCTGGGTCCCACACGGGCTTCACGCCGATCAAGGCCAGGCCTTGCGCGATGTCGTCGCCGCCGGTGCGCATGTTGGCTGTTCCCCAGGCAGATAGTCCAACAGCCAGAAGATGTTGGCCCGTATCCTGAAAGTGCCTCATGAGCAACGCTTCGGCGGATTTCCGGCCCAGCGCCCAGGCCGTTGGCGTTGGCACCGCGCGATTGTCGAGGGAATAGAAGTTGCGACCCGTCGGCAAAACGTCAAGGCGGCCACGGGTTGGTGCACCCGAGGGTCCAGGGGGAACATGCTTGGCAGAAAGGCCCTTCAGCAGGTTTGCCATTTCACTGGCGCCGCAGGACCGGAGAACGGGACGGAGGGTGTGGTCCACATATTCCAAAACTTTGCCCAACTGTCCGTCATCCCGGCGAAAGCCGGGACCCACTGGGCCGCCTAACGAAATGGGTCCCGGCTTTCGCCGGGATGACAACAATAGAGATTGAGCCAACAGCTCCAGCCGCTCAACCGTATCGCCATGGCTGCGCCATGGATCGCCCGAAATGGAAACAAGTTCTTCTGGTCTTGGTCCAGTCCAAGCTTGCGCAAAGTCACAATTCAACGGATCAAAGCCCAACTGCAAATCGTCGGACAGCGCACGAATGAGCGAGGCGTCGCCTGCTTCACCTGTTCTGCGCGGCAGCCGCGTCAAGGCCACCAGCAGATCCGTCTCCTGCCGGCCCACAGGTGATGATCCCAGAATGTGCAAACCATCGCGGATTTGGGCCTCTTTCAAATCGCACAGGAACGCATCGAGTTTTTGCAGGTTGGCCTCGTCATCGCCGCCGAAGCCTGCGTCCCGGTCAATTCTATGATGGCGTGTAAGGTCGAGGATCGTCTGCTTCAGTGCAGCAAGGCGGCGCCCGTCGAGGCCGGAGGCGAGATAGTATTCGTCGACCAGTGCCTCCAGATCCTTGAGGGGGCCGTAGCTTTCAGCCCGGGTCAGGGGCGGCGTCAGGTGGTCGATGATGACGGCGGAGCTGCGACGCTTGGCTTGTGTGCCTTCGCCCGGATCATTGACAATGAAAGGATAGAGCTGCGGCAAGGGTCCGAGTGCTATTTCCGGCCAGCACGACGGCGATAACGCCACGGCCTTGCCCGGCAACCATTCCAGGTTTCCGTGCTTGCCGTTGTGGATGATGGCGTGGACGCCAAAGACATGGCGGAGCCAGTAATAGGTCGCGAGATAGCCATGGGGCGGCACCAGGGCCGGATCGTGATAGGTTGATTTGGGATCAATGTTGTAGCCGCGGGCCGGCTGAATGACGACGACCGCATGGCCAAATTTCAGCAGTGGAAGATGAAATACGCCGTCCAAGACGAATGGATCGCGCTCCGGTGGTCCCCAGCGCTCTTCAAGTTCCGTCTTCACGTTCGATGGTAGAGTATTGAAATAGAGCAAATAATCGGAGATGCGGAGAGTTGTGACGGAGGCTCGTGCGGCGGAGGCATTGGTGCGGCCCCGCTGGAGCGCCTCGATCAGGCGGTTGCCGCTTTCGGGGAAGTTGTCGATGGCATAGCCCGCCGACTTTGCCGCTTCGAGGATCGCGATGGTGCTGGCGGGCGTATCGTAGCCCACCCCATTGGCAATGCGACCGTCCTTGTTTGGATAATTTGCGAGAACAATGGCAAGGCGCTTCTCAGCGTTCGAAACTTTGCCAAGGCGCAGCCAGTTTTCAGCGAGGTCTGCCACAAAGGAAATGCGATCAGGCACCGAGCGATACGTGACGATACGGCACTGGGTCCTTTCGTGCCAGCGTGCTTCGGCCTTGAAGGAAATGGCGCGGGCATAGATACGGCCATCAAGTTCCGGCAGGACCACCGACATGGCCAAGTCCTTGGCCAACAATCCGCGTGCGGCGCTTTGCCAATCCAACTCACTGCTGCCTGCCAGGGTCACCTGTAATACCGGACAGGCGTATGCGGCCAGAGGGTCCTGCTGCGGGTCACCGACCGCGAAAGACGTGGCATTGATGATCAGGTCCGGCGGATCTGTCTTCCAGTGACCGCCAATCGCGTTGCGGCTGGTCGCATCCTTCAGACTTGCCACAGAGATCGCCGAGGTGGCGATGCCACGGGCGTTCAGGGCGTCGCAGAGGTCGTCAATGGGAGCTGTCTGCCCACCCTCAATGAGTGAGCGATAGAAAACCACGCCGACGTGGCCCGCCGTTTCCTTGCCGTGTGTCCGATAGAGTGCTGCGGGCGCAATCGCCTGCGGTGCGTCCGCCTGTGCGGCGGACGGCGAAAGCAGTTGTGCACAGTATCGCAACAGGCTCCGGGCATTGTCGGGGCCGCCATAGGCAAAATACTGGCGCAGCCTTTCGACGTCTACGGCTGCCAGCGTGGAGTGGGCCACCGTAGTATCATCACGCTCTGCACCGCCGGGAAGAATGGCGAGGGGAATGACACGTTCGCGGGCAAGTGCTGTGAGGCTTGCGATGCCGTAAGACCAGTAGTTGACGCCGCCCAAGAGACGCACGACGATGAGTTTGGCATGGGCGAGAGTTTGTTCGCAGTAGAGATCAACGGCGTAGTTGTGTTGCAACAGCATCAGGTTGGCGAGCCGCAACGATGGGGCGTCGTTTCCCAGCGCATCGACGGCGCTTGCGAGGTTGGCAAGCTCACTGTCGGCTGCCGAAAGGATGACCAGATCCGCGGGGGTCTGCTTCAGGTCAACCGCTTCGGCCGCTCCATCGATTACACCGGAGGTGGTGGCGAGGAGGTGCATCAGCCCCGCAGCGAAGCTTCGATCGCGGCCTTGTCCATGTGTTTTTCACCAATCACCACAAGCCGGGTGCTGCGCTCCTCTCCCTTGCTCCAGGGACGGTCAAAGTAACTGTTGAGGCGCGGGCCAACGGCCTGGAACAAAAGGCGCGAGTCAGATCCCTCCACGCTGGCAAAGCCCTTGAGGCGCAAAATATCATGGTCCTGGATGGTCTGTTCGATGTGCCTTTGCAGCACGGCGCGGTCATGCGGGCCGACCAGGCCGACAACGAAACTGATAAAGTCGTCATGGTCATGCTGTTCCTCGCCCTCCATTTCGTGGTGGGACGGGCGGTTGGGCATGTCATCTTCGGCAGAGGCCTTGTGTCCGAGCAGAACCGCAAGCGCCACCGCCCCTTGTGTGGCGCTGACCAGCCGGGTTGCGGGGCGCAGCATCTTTTTGAGTTGCATGGCCGTTTGGTGTGCGTCGGCGGCGCTCAACAAATCCAGCTTGTTGAGGATCACCATGTCAGCGGCGTTGAGTTGGTCTTCGAACAATTCCTCAATCGGGTTTTCGTGGTCGAGGCCGGGGTCACTGGCGCGCTGGGCGGCAAGGGCCAGTTCATCACCGGCAAAGCGCCCTTCCGACAGGGCCTTGCCATCCACCACCGTGAGCACCGCATCAACCGTGACCTGGGACTTGATTTCCGGCCAGTTGAAGGCGCGTACCAGCGGTTGCGGCAGGGCCAGCCCCGAGGTTTCAATGATCACATGATCGGGCCTGTTGGGGCGTGACAAGAGCCTTGTCATGGCCGGCACAAAATCATCGGCGACCGTGCAGCAGATGCAGCCGTTGGCCAGTTCGATGATGTCGTCCTCAGCGCAGGCGTCGCTGCCGCAGGCCTTGATGATTTCGCTGTCAACGCCGACATCACCGAATTCGTTGATGATGAGGGCGATCCTGCGGCCTTCGGCATTGGCGAGAATGTGGCGGATCAGCGTGGTTTTGCCAGCCCCCAGAAAACCGGTGATGACAGTGGCTGGAATCCTCGCTGTCATGACTGTGGTCTGCCTTCGAAGCGTGAGAGTGCCAGAGACAGCAGGAAGCCAATCAGCAGCCAGGACACAAGATTGGCGCCGATGCTGGCGGTTGCGAATTCCGCGGCAAGGGCGGGCGGTAACGCCGATGGTTCAGGCGGCGGCTTTGGCGCGCCGAGGACGTGCGGCAGGAGGGCAAGCACCGCAGCACCGGCAAGTGCCAGCTTGGTGGATTGGACTACAACCAGCCAGGTCGCCAAGGCGGTGCAAATAATTGTTCCGATCCACCAGCCCTGCCTTGCGATCAGGCCTGCGACGGGCATGCCCGGAAGTTCCGGCGGCAGTCCGATGGCGGGTGCCAGTGAAACCGCCAGAAAGGCGCACAACCCCCACAGCAGACCATTTGCTGGCGTGATGGAGAGGCCGGAAAGAATGGAAACACCGGCCAGCATGAGGCTGAAGCCAGCGCCCACAAGCATGGCGGTCAGCAGCGTGTAGGTTGCGCGCTCCCAACCGGCTGCTGGCGACCAAACATCGTCGCCGTGGCTGTGTTCACCGACTTGAGGAATGCCTGCTTCATTCGCAGCGCCATGGCCGTGGGCCACATGTTCGTATTTTTCGGCTTCAAGGATGAGAGGCGTGAGCCGCACATGCTGGATCACACCCATGATGAAACCTGCCGCAAGCCCAGCCAGGATTGCGGCGAGCAGAACCCGCCCGATCATGATTCAAGGCTTGTTCAGTGGCAGGGAAAGCCGATGGCGTGGCGGGTGTCGTGGGCGGCGTTGTGCATGCGCGGGTCATGGGCAAGGCCCACGCCAAACACCAGGAAGCTGCCCAGGACCATGGCCGAAAGGCCCAAGACAAGGCGTTGGGCCAGGGAAAAGTCACGAGATAGAACGGTTGCGGTCATGGCACCCTCCGTGTTGACCAAATTTCAGTTGAGCGCGAATTCCGGTCGGCAAACCGAAAATGGGTTGCCGACAAGCGCGCCGATGTTCGTTCGGCAGGTCTCCTGACTGGCGGCTCGAGCGGTTGAAGCACCTTCCCGGTGAACCCAATTGGGTCCCCCAGTGGCATTGCCTCAACCTCGCCGCATACAGTTGCGGGGGCAGTCACGGCTTTGGCCCCGCTTGGGTCGTCCGCACCGTGTTCCCTGTTAGGCTTCAGGTCCTGGGGACCATGCGAAGCACCGAACCTTTCCAAATTGGCAGGGTGAGGCCTGTTTCGTCAATCGGAATTCGGCACGATGACCCGGTTTTGCGGCATTAACCGCGCCTACACCGATTTGGGCGATGAATGGCGCCCTTCATATGCAATACCGGGATGGACCATGGCCCTGTCACCAGGAAGGCCGCAAAGCGAGTTGACCAGGTTGTTAAGGGCCCACAAGGGCTTGTGGCTGTCGGTTTTCCTGTTCTCCTGCATCGTCAATATCCTGATGTTGACCGGCTCAATTTTTATGATGCAGGTTTATGACCGGGTTTTGACGTCCGGCAGCGTACCGACGCTGATTGCCCTCTCGGTCATCGTCATTGTTCTGTATTTCTTTTATGGTGTGCTGGAGAATATCCGGGCGCGCCTCATGTTGCGCAAGGGCCGCGCCATCGAAGAGGGATTGCGTGACCGCCTCTATGATGCCGTGACCACGCTGGCGCTGAAAAAAGGTGCTTCTGCCGGGGCCCAGCCGCTGCTCGATCTCGGCGCCGTTCGCCAATTCATGTCGGGGCAGGGGCCGCTTGCCTATCTCGACATGCCATGGGTGCCGCTCTACCTCGGTGTTGTCTATCTGCTGCACCCCGTCCTTGGCCTTGCAGGCCTCGGCGCCGCTCTTGTCATATTGGCCATCGCACTCTTCACTGAAAAGACCACACGCCAGGCCAATGCGGATGCCACGCACTCGGGTGTCAAGGCAGCCGCGCTCTCTGAAGAAGCGCGGCGCAACGCCGAAGCTTTGCATGCCCTTGGCATGAAAAACGCGCTGCGGCGGCAGTGGGCGACGCACCAGCAGGCGGCCATGGACAGAAATTCCTTTGCCGCTGACTGGGGCGGCCTGTTTGGGACAGCATCCCGCGTCGTTCGTTTGCTGGTCCAATCCGGCATACTGGGGCTCGGGGCCTATCTCGCCATCCAAGGTGAAATCACGCCGGGATCAATCATTGCCGCTTCCATCATCATGTCACGGGGCCTTGCTCCCATTGAGCAGGCGGTGGCGAACTGGCAGCAATTCCTCTCATTCCGCAAATCCATGGCGCGCCTTGACCAGGTCCTGGTTGCCATTCCTCCGGAACCGGTTCGCATGGCGCTGCCGCCCCCCAAGGGCGTGTTTGAAGTCGAGAACCTGACCGTGATGATACCAGGATTGGACAAGCCGCTTTTGCAAAACCTGTCGTTCCGGGTGGAGCCAGGACAGGGACTTGGTGTCATCGGCCCCACAGGTGCGGGCAAATCAACACTGTCGCGCTGCCTTGTCGGTGTCATCGAACCGACGCGTGGCACGGTGCGGCTAGATGGTGCAACGTTGGATCAACGCAACGATAATGAACGCGGGAAGTACATCGGCTATATGCCGCAAGACGTGCAACTGTTTGACGGCACTGTGGCCCAGAACATTTCCCGCTTCAGCGACAACCCAGGCGCAGAAGCCGTTGTTGCCGCAGCCCAGCTTGCCAATGTCCACACCATGGTCATGCGCCTGCCGCAGGGTTATGACACGCCACTGGGCGAGAATGGCGCCCGGCTATCGGCGGGCCAGCGGCAGCGCCTGGCACTGGCGCGCGCCCTGTTCGGCAATCCGCCGGTCATCATCATGGATGAGCCCAACTCCAACCTGGATGCAGAGGGTGAGATTGCCCTCGACAGTGCCATCAGGAGCAGCCTGGCGCGGGGTGCCGCCGTTGTGATTGTGGCCCATCGCCCCAGTGCCTTGCAGGCGGTCGCCGACGTTTTGGTGCTGAGTGAAGGAAAGCAGGTGGCCTATGGCAAGCGCGAAGACGTATTCAAGCACGTGACGCGCAGCCACAGTGTAACAGCCGTCGATGGTCCAACGCGCGTATCCGCCACGCCAACCATACGAATCCCCGCGACACGGAACTGACATCATGGACACGCAGCGCTCGATCAGCAGCCACCTGGCCTACGGCTACCTCTCACTTGTCGTGCTCATCGGCATCCTCGGTGGCTGGGCGTCAACCGCGAAGCTCAATGGCGCGGTGATCGCGCCCGCGACCATTGTGGTCGAGTCCTACTCAAAAAAAGTGCAGCACGTTCACGGCGGCATTGTGTCCAGGATTCTGGTGAAAGACGGTGACCGGGTCACCGGGGGGCAGGATCTCATTCTCCTCGATACAACCGAGACGAAGGCCGAACTCACCATTTTCGAAGGCCAGCTCGATGAACTGGTGGTCAAGCGCGCAAGGCTTGAGGCCCAGCGCGACGGCAACCTGGCGATTGCATTGCCAGATGCGTTGCGCGGTCGTGCGGCAATTGACACTGCGCTCGCTGCAATCGTCGCGGGACAGCAGAAATTGCTGGCTTCGAGCGATGATTCCGCACGGGGAAGGGTCAGCCAGTTGCGGCAGCAGATTGACCAGTTTCAGGAGCAGATCAACGGCATCAAGGCGCAGATTGTTTCCCAAGAAACCCAGACCAGGCTGATTGCCGACGAGCTTTCCAGTCTGAGGACTTTGCAAGCCAAGGGACTCGTGCCCAACAGCCGTGTGCTTTCCATCGAGCGTGAAGAGGCCCGCCTTGCCGGCGTCGCGGCGGAGTTGATTGCCAGCAAGGCTTCAACAGAAGCACAGGTTGGCGAAGTGAAGTTCAAAATCCTGCAGATCGAGGATGACCGGCGCACCGAGGCATTGACCGAGTTGAGGGACACGGAGGCCAGGATCGCCGAGCTGGATGAAAAGCGCATTGCCGCGTCGTCGCGCCTGGCGCGCACGTCGATCAAGGCACCGATCACAGGTTTGGTCTACCAACTGGCCGTGCACACGGAAGGTGGCGTCATCGCCGCGGGTGAGACGCTGATGCTGATTGTGCCTGAGGGAGACGATCTCGTTTTGCAGGCCCAGGTTGCCCCCAACGACATTGACCAGGTGACCGCCGGGCAGGCAGCGCGGGTGCGCTTCCCGGGGTTCAATTCGCGGCTGACGCCGGAAGTTTCGGCTGAAGTCACGCAAGTTGCCGCCGATGTCACCCGCATTGATGCCGCATCACCCCCGTTTTATGCGGTCCGGCTTGTCATCTCGGCCAAGGAGTTGGAGAAACTGGGAGACCAAAAACTCAAACCCGGCATGTTGGCGGAGGCTTTCATCAGAACCGAGGAGCGCTCGCCCCTTTCTTTTCTTGTGAAGCCGCTGCTTGACCAGTTTTCCCACGCCATGCGCGAGGGCTGAAGCCACAGCCGGGGACAGTGTCTGCCACAGGTGTTAAGCCGGTGTTCACCAAATAAATCGCCACGGGAAACAATCTTTTAACCCTAACATTTCATGATGGCGAACCATGAAAGTCCGTTGCGTAAATCTTGCGTTTGTCAGTGCTGCGTTTCTTGCCGCGATTGCCATGAATGGCAGTTCTGCCCTCGCCACATCCCCGTCATCCCAGCTCAAGCTCACCCAGGCGGCCTATCAGGCCTTGCAATCGGGCGATGCCGACAGCGCCATCGCCGGTTACACCAAAGCAATGGCTGCGAAAAGCGTGGAACCCGAAATTCGCGCCAACGCATTGCTGAACCGGGCGCTTGCCTACCAGCAGAAGGCGATGCACGAGGCGGCAATCGCCGACTATTCGACGGCACTGGCCCTTGACGTGATGGCACCCAAATTGCGGGCCACGGCGTTGTACAATCGCGGCCTGTCGCAACAACTTTCGGGTAGCATTGAGTTGGCGATTGGAGATTTTACCAACGCGCTTCTTCTGGATCCCGAGTTTGCCCACGCCTATTACAGCCGCGGCAATGCGCTGCGCATCTCCGGGCAGTTGCTGTTTGCCCTGTCTGACTATGACAGGGCGTTGAGATTCAAGCATCCCGATACCGGCAAAGTCCACTATGCGATTGCCATGAGCTATATGGCGCTGCGCCGCCCGATCGACGCCCGCAGGGAACTGGACGCCGTGCTCGCCCAGGACCCCGGCCATGCCGGCGCCTTGGCGCAAATGGAAAAACTGGGAGCAGCGGGGGAGAACCAGACAGTCGCCGAAACTGAGGTGGACCCCATCCTGACCGGTTCTGTGGCCGTCATCAGTGCCAACGCTTCCACCGGCACGTCGCAGCTGCCTGCCGCTGTTGATGTGCCTGGTGACATGCAGGCCACTTCCATTCCTGTTCCGGTGCGCAAAGGCAAGAAGCGCATTGTCGACCGGCTGCCGTCCCTGGAACCGGCAAGCTACGATCCCGCAGACCAAGCGGCGGTGCTGGAATCCGCACCCGCGGTGGAAACCGAAGCAAACGAAATTGTGAAGGTTGACGACGTTCCCGCCATTCCGGCTCCCGAAGAAGCAGACATGAACTCACCTGAGCCTGCTGCAGAGCAACTGGCCAACGCGCCAGCGGCGGCGTCCCCAGAGGAAACAGATGAAACAGCGGCAGCCGAG
>JANPDD010000135.1:0-1846 GCA_031431295.1 Hyphomicrobiales bacterium
ATTGTTTCTCCCGTTGAATAAGGTTGATTTTAATCACCTAGGTTCAAGGTCCTTAAGCGGTGCGAATGCAATAAGGCGCCCAACAACACAGCTTGTTGTTTGAAAAACGGGAAAGGATCTAGTCAATGAATAAGTTTTCGATCGCTCTGGCTCTCGCGGCCCTCTCCGGGACGGTGGGTTTGGCAAATGCGGCCTCCACCAACGCCCGCTTCGGCGGCGCTGTGAACAACAGCTGCACTTTGGGTGTCGCATCAGACGGTACCATGGCGCCAAACATCGACTCCAATGTCTTGTCGTCAAACGAAACGGGTGGCGCAGCCTCAACGGTAAGCGCACTGTCCACAGCCGCTGGCTTCCGGGTGAGTGCTATCGCGCCCGCCGGATTCAGCTCGGCTCCAGTCGGTGCCGCTGCGACGTTCGCGGCCACGTATGCTGTTTCAGGCGTGACCACGATTGGCACCACTGCTGGTGCGACCACGTCCACGATTGGCCGCGGCGCCCACACAGTCACTGTCAATCTTGCGGCCACCAGCACCGCTGGCGTGTTCCCCAACGGCGCCTATGAAGCCATTGTCACGGTGCGCTGTGAGTAAGACGGCGACCATCATTGCAACGCTTGCCCTACTCACGTCAGGGCAAGCGTCCTACGCCCAGTCGGTCACGCCCATGCGCGCTGTCGCAAAAAGCATGACCGAGGAATTTGCGGTCCGCTTGACCGTGGGCAACCCTTACAACAAGACAGTGACGTTTGACGTCCTGGCCTTTGACGAAAAATTCCGGCCGGTGGACGCTATCATCGTCCCTGGCAAGCTGAAAATTGGCGCACGGGACATGCGCCAGGTCTTGGTACGGTTTTCGTTTCTGGGAGAGCCCGAGCGCAAGGTGAGGGTTTGCGCCGAAGGCTTGTTTAGCCAAAGCAACAATACAGCGGTGAGGACACAGGTATGCGGGCGCTATTTGGGGCAGCGCGTTGGCTATCAACAATAGCTATCGCACTGGGGACAGTGGTTGGGACACATTCGGCTTTCGCCGAAACCATAACTTTCCAGAACAGTTCACAATTCGGCATGAACTTGCCGCAGGCCAGCTTGCCCAACGGGCAGGATGAAATCCGCACCTCGGACGGCACATCCTGCCGTTCGGCGGTGGGCGGCAACGGTGCCTACTTCGACATGGGCGTCATCGCCTCGCCGGAAAGTGGAGACGTTAGCGCGTCCGGTGCCGCCTATGGCCGCATCGTCGTGCCGCTTGGTCGCCAATCCAAGCGGCTTGACTGCACCACGCTCTATGCCCTGGAAATCGAGCGCCTGAAAATGGAGCTCCACGCGGCGCGCATGGGAATCGGCAGCAAGGCAAATTCGGAAGAGGTCGACATGGGAGCCTCCTGGGCCAATGAGGGCTGGGGCAACGAAAAGGACACCAAGCCAGCGGTTGTTGAAGCGGCTGCGCCCGAGACCGCAGTTCAGGAACCCGGAATTCCGGCCGCCGCCTCCACCACACCGACCTCCAAAAAGGTGAATCCGCCCAAGGTTGCCGTGACAACCGCCATGGCTTCGGTCGAGCAAGTTCCAGCCTTGGATGAAATATTGAGCGTCGCTGACGGAGAAATCGAGACCCTCTATTGAACTGTGCTACATCAACCTAAGTTCAATTGAACGCAGGTTGATGTAGGGCGCAGCTTCAAGGAAGACTGCCAAAACCCTGAAAATCCTTACGCCCGAATACTGTGCAATTTCAATTTGAAATGGCGGGACTCTGAATCAGTCGCTCAAAACGACGTTGCTGCTCGACCTGATGCCGTCGGGCACCGGAACATCTGTTGCGCCATAGTTTGAGTTCAAGACCA
>JANPDD010000136.1:0-31651 GCA_031431295.1 Hyphomicrobiales bacterium
ACGGTGACTTTCACGGCGTCCTGTTCCAGATCGACTTGCGCCCGCTCATCAAAGGCGGGCAGGCGCATGGAAAGCCGCTCGGTGATGATCCGGCCCGGCACCACGCCGATGACAGGCGTTTCTCCCGAACGCGCGGCCACGCCAAAATCTGTCGCCATCAGCTGCCGCGATTTGACGCTGGCCAACCCGACGGGAGCAATCGCTGTCCGGTCAGCAAACAATCCGGCCTCGACATGACGCCCTGCCGCAAAGACATGACGCACGTCGCATCTGGCCAGATCGCCGACCAGCACGATATCGGCCCGTTTGCCCGGCCCGATGAAGCCGCGATCCATCAACCCGAACAGGCGCGCCGCCGAGAGTGTGGCAATGCGATAGACGGCAAGCGGATCAGCTCCGGCGGCAATCGCCGTGCGGATCATATAGTCGAGATGGCCTTCTTCGGCGATGTCCAGCGGATTGCGGTCATCGGTACAGAAAGCCAGGAACGGCGAGGCGTCGCGGCTGATCAGCGGGATGAGGGCGTGCAGATCCTTCGAGACCGAGCCTTCGCGGATCAGGATGGCCATGCCCTTGGAAAGCTTCTCCAGCGCTTCGTCCGCCGTCGTCGTCTCATGATCGGTGCGGATGCCCGCCGTGAGATAGGCATTGAGATCCAGCCCACGCACCAAGGGCGCGTGGCCGTCGATGTGGCGGCCCTGGAACAGCGTCAGCTTGTCAAGGCACTCGGCATCCGCGTTGATGACGCCGGGATAGTTCATGAACTCGGCAAGTCCCAAAACCTTCTTGTGGTACATGAAGGGCGCAAGGTCAGAGGCCGTGAGTCTGGCGCCTGAGGTTTCAAGATGCGTTGCCGGCACACATGACGACAACTGCACCCTGAGATCCATCACCGTGTTTTCCGCCGAGAGCAGAAAATAGCGGATGCCTTCAACCCCCAGCACATTGGCAATCTCGTGGGGATCGCAAATCGCCGTTGTCACACCATGGCGGAGCACGCAGCGGTCATACTCCTGCGGGGTGACAAGAGTGGACTCCACATGGAAGTGCGTGTCGATGAAACCCGGCACGATGGTCTTGCCTGCGACGTCTATTTCAACATTGCCCGTGTAAGTGCCGTGCGTGCCGACGATGCGGTCAGCGCTGATCGCCACATCGGAGAGAAAGTGCTCGCCAGTGACAAGATCAAAGACGGTTCCGCCCTTGAGCACGAGATCGGCAGGCTCGCGCCCCGCCCCCTGGGCGATGGCGGATTTCAGTGTGGCCTTGTTCATCGGGTTCTATTGCACTTACGGCACAGTTTGCGCAATCGTGACCAGCACTTGCATCAGACGCCGTGCGATGAGTGCGTCAAATACAAGACTTGCCACCCCCTGCCCCCTCCCCTAAACGGAGCGCCCGATTTTGAGGAGCGCACATCAAATGCCGAAATTGTCTGACGTCAGCGTGACACAGGTCAAGGAACAGATCCTGTCCAAGCTGACATACGCCATCGGCAAGGACCCGATTGTGGCCAAGCGCCATGACTGGCTGAACGCCGCCATTCTGGCGCTGCGCGACCATATCATCGACAGCTGGATGGATTCGACACGGCGCACCTACCGGGCCGGGGGAAAGCGCGTCTACTATCTTTCGCTGGAATTCCTCATCGGCAGGCTCTTGCGCGACGCGCTCAGCAACCTTGAACTGACGGCACCGTTTGAAGCGGCCCTCAGGGAACTGAATGTTGACCTGTCGCTGGTGGAGGAACTCGAGCCCGATGCGGCACTCGGCAATGGCGGTCTGGGCCGCCTTGCCGCCTGTTTCATGGAAAGCATGGCGAGCCTTGATATCCCGGCCTACGGCTATGGCATTCGCTACTCCCATGGCCTGTTCCGCCAGATCATGAGCGATGGCTGGCAGACGGAACGGCCGGAAGATTGGCTGGACGGCGGCAACCCCTGGGAATTTCCCCGCCGCGAGGCGGCCTACCGCGTCGGTTTCTATGGCCATGTGGCGGGCGACCTGACCTCCGACGCGAGGCAGCGCCACCATTGGCACTACGGCGAAGGGCTGCTGGCGTCGGCCTATGACACGCCCATGGTGGGCTGGCGCGGGCGGCGCGTCAACACGCTGCGGCTGTGGACGGCAAAGCCGCTTGATCCCATTCACCTCGATGCCTTCAATGTCGGCGATTATTCGGGAGCACTGGCCGACCACAACCGCGCCGAAATCATCACCCGGGTACTCTATCCGGCGGATTCAACTCCCCAAGGCCAGGAATTGCGCCTGCGCCAAGAATATTTCTTCACCTCTGCTTCCCTGCAGGATATTTTGCGCCGTCACCTGCAGCAGCACCCTGACTTGAAAAACCTGCCCGACAAGGTGGCAATCCAGTTGAACGACACCCACCCGGCAATCGCGGTCGCCGAAATGATGCGCCTGTTGGTGGACGTTCATTCTGTGCCGTGGGCCGAGGCCTGGGAGACCACCCAGGCTGTCACCTCCTACACCAACCACACGCTGTTGCCTGAGGCGCTGGAAAGCTGGCCCGTTGATCTCATTCATCACATATTGCCCCGCCACATGCAGATCATCTACGCGATCAATGAGGATCTCTTGAAAATTGCCCGGGCGAAGCCCGGTGCCACGGCGGATTTCATCTCGTCTGTGTCTCTGATCGACGAGAATTCACACCGCCGCCTGCGCATGGGACAGCTCGCCTTTGTCGGTTCCCACAGCATCAATGGCGTCTCGGCACTCCACACCGGCCTGATGAAGGAAACCGTGTTCAAGAACCTGCACGCGCTGTTTCCGGGCCGCATCAACAACAAGACCAACGGCATCACGCCCCGGCGCTGGCTCAATGGCGCCAATCCCGGCCTGTCGGCACTGCTCAAATCAGCAATCGGAGATTCCTTCCTCGACAACGCCGCGCATCTTTCCAAGGCCGAAAGCCACGCAGATGACACGGCTTTTCGCAAGGCCTTTGCCGCCATCAAGCGGGAAAACAAGTCCGAACTCTCCAACCTCATTGCCGTGCGGCTTGGCGTCAACACCGACCCCGATGCAATGTTTGATGTCCAGGTCAAGCGCATCCACGAATACAAGCGCCAGCTCATGAACATCCTGGAGACGATTGCGCTCTATGAGGCCATGCGTGATGCCCCGGGCGAGGACTGGACGCCACGGGTCAAGATCTTTGCAGGCAAGGCCGCCGCAAGCTACGCCCAGGCCAAGCTGATCATCAAGCTGGTCAACGATGTCGCTGCCGTCGTCAATGCCGACACCACGCTCAAGGGCCGGCTGAAAGTTGCTTTCATCCCCAACTACAATGTCAGCCTGGCGGAAGAAATCGTGCCTGCGACCGATCTCTCCGAGCAGATTTCAACGGCAGGCATGGAGGCGTCCGGCACCGGCAACATGAAATTCGCCCTCAATGGCGCCTTGACGATCGGGACACTGGACGGAGCCAATGTCGAAATCCGCGAGCATGTGGGACCTGAAAACTTCTTCCTGTTCGGGCTTGAGGCCGCAGAGGTGGAAATGAAACGAAAGGCGGGCGTGGACGGGCGCGCCCTGCTCGAGGCAACCCCTGCCCTGAAGCGTGTCTGCGAGCATCTGCTGGCGGGGCGATATTCCGATGGCGACACGCAGCGCTTCCGCCCCATCGTCGAGTCCATCCTCAATGGTGACTGGTTCATGGTGGGGTCGGACTTTGCAGCCTATGCGAAAGCCCAGGAAAAAGTGTCTTCCTTGTGGGCGAGGCCAGATGACTGGACGCGGACGGCAATCCTCAATACGGTGCGGATGGGTTGGTTCTCGTCGGATCGCACAATCAGGGACTATGCCCGGGATATCTGGAAGGTGTCTGTCACCTAAATCGCGGCCGGTTTTGAATGTGGCATTCAAAACCGGGACAACGCGATCGGAAATTGAATTGGCGAGCACGTTTGTCATTTTTGGTCGTCCCGGCCGGAAGTGACCGTGCTCCAGGGAGTAAGGATATGGCCGAACAGAAATGGAGGCTGCCGGCGGCGGCAATAGAAGCCATTGTCTCGGGGGTTCACGACAATCCATTCGATGTCCTCGGACTCCACCAGCACTCGAAGACCTGGCTGGTGCGCGCCCTTGTGCCGGGCGCATTGGGTGTCGATGTCCACAGCCTGTCCGGGGAAATGCTGGGGTCGCTGCAATTGCGCAACCCTGCCGGTTTTTTTGAAGGTGCGGTAAAGATCAGCGAACGCCAGCCGCTGCGTCTTTCCTGTTCGAACGAGGCCGCCGCCTGGACCGTGACCGATGCCTATTCCTTCGGCCCTGTTCTCGGCCCCATGGATGACTATTACATCGGCGAGGGCAATCACCTTCGCCTCCATGACAAGCTGGGCGCCCATCTGATCCACCACGAAGGGGCTGATGGTGTTCATTTCGCGGTCTGGGCCCCCAATGCGCGGCGCGTTTCAGTGGTGGGTGACTTCAACCAGTGGGACGGCCGCCTGCACGTGATGCGAAGGCGCCTCAACACCGGGATCTGGGAAATTTTCATTCCCGACGTTTCCGAGCACCAGGGCTACAAGTTTGAACTGATCGGCCAGGGCGGCAACCGGCTGCCGCTGAAGTCGGACCCTTTTGGCTTTGCCGCTGAGTTGCGCCCCAATACGGCTTCCAAAGTCACCCGCATCGACAATTTTCGCTGGTCTGACGGCCCTTACCTTGAGCAACGCCAAAAGCACGACCAGCGCCGCAGGCCCATGTCGATCTACGAAGTCCATCCCGGCTCCTGGCGGCGGGGCGAAGGCAACCGCTTTCTCACCTACGATGAGCTGGCCGAACAACTCGTGGCTTATGTCAAGGACATGGGCTTCACCCACGTCGAATTGCTCCCCGTTTCCGAGCATCCGTTTGATCCCTCCTGGGGCTATCAACCGACGGGGCTGTTTGCACCGACCTCGCGCTTCGGAAGCCCGGATGGATTTGCCCGTTTTGTTGACAAGGCCCATGCGGCGGGGATCGGCGTCATCCTCGATTGGGTGCCGGCGCATTTTCCGACGGATGAATTCGGCCTCGCCCGCTTTGACGGCACCGCACTTTACGAACACGCCGATCCGCGCCAAGGCTACCACCCCGACTGGAACACCGCGATCTACAATTTCGGCCGCCGCGAGGTCGCGGGCTTTCTCCTCAACAACGCGCTCTTCTGGTGCGGCAAATACCACATCGATGGCCTGCGCGTGGATGCGGTGGCCTCCATGCTTTACCTCGACTACTCGCGCAAGGAAGGCGAGTGGATTCCCAACAAGCACGGCGGGCGTGAAAACCTGGAAGCCATCTCGTTCCTGCAGCGGGTGAACCACGAAGTCTATGGCCAGCACCCGGGTGTTGTCACCATTGCCGAGGAATCGACCGCGTTTCCCGGTGTCTCGAAGCCAACTGATACCGGCGGCCTGGGTTTCGGCTTCAAGTGGAACATGGGCTTCATGCACGACACGCTTGAATACATGAAGCGAGACGCCGTCCACCGCAAGCACCACCACAATGACCTGACCTTTGGCCTGCTCTATGCCTTCAGCGAGAATTTCGTGTTGCCGCTTTCCCATGACGAGGTGGTGCACGGCAAAGGTTCATTGCTGGCCAAGATGTCGGGCGATGATTGGCAGAAATTTGCAACCCTGCGCGCCTACTACGCCTTCATGTGGGGCTATCCCGGCAAAAAACTTCTTTTCATGGGCCAGGAATGGGCGCCCTGGACCGAGTGGAGCGAGGCCCACGGCCTTGACTGGCACCTGCTGGATGGTGCGCCGCACCGGGGCATGCAATCCCTCGTGCGCGACCTGAACCGGGCCTATGTGACACACCCAGCGCTGCATGCCCGCGATTGCGAGCCGGAGGGCTTCGAGTGGCTCATCGCAGATGACCACGAGAATTCGGTATTTGCCTGGGCTCGTCATGCGGGCGATGACCGCAACCCGGCCGTTGTCGTCAGCAACTTCACACCCATGGTTCGTGAGAACTACATTCTGCCCTTGCCAAAAGCGGGCAAGTGGCGTGAAGTCGTCAACACGAATGCCGAAGCCTATTGGGGCACGGGTCGCGGCAACCTTGGGGGCTTTACGGCTGTGGCTGAGCCTTCCCATGGCAAGTCTGCGTCTGCGAAGGTGACATTGCCTGCGCTTGCCTCAATGATCTTCGTTTCAGAGTCCTGACCGGACCAACAACAAGACGTGGGAGGGAAGCCTTGAGAATTGCATCAAAATCCGCACCCATCGCCCGTGAGGCTATGGCCTATGTTCTGGCGGGCGGGCGGGGTTCGCGCCTCATGGAACTGACAGACCGGCGGGCAAAGCCCGCCGTGCCGTTTGGCGGCAAGTCCCGCATCATTGATTTCGCGCTTTCCAATGCGCTGAATTCCGGCATCCGCCGCATCGGCGTTGCCACCCAGTACAAGGCCCACAGCCTGATCCGCCACATGCAGCGCGGCTGGAACTTCTTCAGGCCGGAGCGCAACGAGAGCTTCGACATCCTGCCCGCCTCCCAGCGCGTCTCCGAAGACATGTGGTACGCCGGAACGGCCGATGCCATTTACCAGAACCTCGACATCATCGAAGCCTACCGCGTCAAATACATGGTGGTGCTGGCGGGCGACCATATCTATAAAATGGACTACGAGATGATGTTGCAACAGCATGTTGACAGCGGTGCCGATGTCACCATCGGCTGTCTCGAAGTGCCGCGCATGGAAGCCGTCGGCTTTGGCGTCATGCATGTCGACAAGACCGACCGCATCACCGCTTTTCTCGAAAAGCCGAAGGATCCGCCGGGCATACCGGGCAATCCTGAGATGGCGCTGGCTTCGATGGGCATCTATGTGTTTGAAACCAATTTCCTCGCCTCAGCACTGCGCCAGGACGCTGCCGAACCCAAATCCAGCCGCGATTTTGGCAAGGACATCATTCCGAGGATCGTCAATGGCGGCAAGGCGGTCGCCCACCGCTTCACCAGTTCCTGTGTGCGCTCTGACCAGGAAGCGGAAGCCTACTGGCGCGATGTGGGAACCGTCGATGCCTATTGGGAAGCCAGCATAGACCTGACAGGAACCTTGCCCGCACTTGATCTCTATGACCAGAACTGGCCCGTGTGGACCTATGGCGAAGTCACTCCGCCGGCCAAGTTTGTCCACGACATCGAAGGCCGGCGCGGCATGGCCGTGGCCTCGCTGGTGTCAGGCGGCTGCCTGGTATCGGGCGCCTCGGTCCGCCGCAGCCTCTTGTCCACGGGAGTGAAAGTGAATTCCTTCTCCACGCTTGAAGAAGCCGTGGTGCTGCCTGGTGTCATTGTCAACCGCAATGCCTCGCTGAAGAAGGTGGTGATCGACAGCAGTGTGGTCATTCCCGAGGGGCTCGTCGTCGGTGAGGATCCGGTGCTGGATGGCAAACGCTTCCGCCGGACGGAAAGCGGCATCTGCCTCATCACCCAACCCATGATTGACCGGCTGGGATGATGGCAGTTCATATCGCAATGGCGCCCTCCCCCTTTCCGGGGGAGGAAAAGGATCCTGCCCATGAATGTCCTCTCGGTTGCCTCTGAGGTCTTTCCGCTGGTCAAGACCGGCGGACTGGCTGATGTGGCGGGCGCCCTTCCGGCGGCACTGAAACCCCATGGGGTTGCCATGCGCGTGCTGGTGCCGGGCTATCCCGCCGTGCTCAAGGCCCTGGCAGGTGCCAAGGCCGTTCACGGTTACGACAGCCTTTTCGGTGGCAATGCCCGCCTGCTCGCGGCAACACGCGATGGCATGGACGTGCTGGCGCTTGATGCGCCGCACCTCTATGACCGGCCCGGCAACATCTACATGGGGGCCGACGGCAAGGACTGGCCCGACAATGCCGTGCGCTTTGCCGCCCTTTCGAGCGTTGCAGCCGACCTCGGTCGCGGGGCCATCAAGGGCTACCAGCCTGATGTGTTGCATCTCCATGACTGGCAGGCGGCACTGGCTGCCGTCGACGTGCGCCACAAGGGTGGGCCCCGCACGGTCTTGACGGTGCACAACATCGCCTTCCAGGGCCAGTTCCCGGCTTCGGTGTTTCCGCGCCTTGGCCTTCCCAACGCGGCCTTTGCGATGGACGGCCTTGAATATTACGGCAATGTCGGCTTTCTCAAGGGCGGGCTTGCCTGCGCCGACGCGATCACGACCGTCTCACCCACTTACGCGCGCGAAATCTGCACACCTGAATATGGCATGGGGCTTGATGGCCTTTTGCGCGCCCGGCGCCAGAACACCAGTGGCATCGTCAACGGCATTGATACCGATATCTGGAATCCCCAAAGCGACAAGGCTTTGGCCGCCACCTTCACCGCCGGCACGCTTGCCAAACGCAAGGACAACAAGCGCGAACTGGAAAAGCGCTTCGGCCTTGAGCCCGGTGACGGTATTCTCCATGGCGTTGTCAGCAGGCTCACGTGGCAGAAGGGCCTTGATATCCTTTCCGGCCTCATGGACTGGCTGGTTGCCAGCAACGCAAGGCTCGCCATGATCGGCACCGGCGAACCCGGCATTGAAGCGGCATTCCAACAGGCCAGCCACCGTCACCCGGGCCGCATCGGCCTTGTCATGAAGTATGACGAGGTGTTGTCACATCTGGTGCAGGGTGGTGCCGACACGATGCTGGTGCCGTCACGCTTTGAACCCTGCGGCCTCACCCAGCTCTATGGCCTGCGCTATGGCTGCGTACCCGTGGTGGGACGCACCGGCGGCCTTGCCGACACGGTGATCGACGCCAACGAAGCGGCGACCTCTGCCGGGGTGGCGACCGGCTTTCAATTCTCGCCGGTCGATGAGCCGTCACTGCAAAACGCACTGCAGCGCGCCGCTGCGGCGTTTGCCGAACCAGCACTCTGGACCAGACTGCAGACCAATGGCATGACCGCCGATGTCTCCTGGGACCGCAGCGCCACGCATTATGCCGCCCTTTACCGCCAGCTCAAGAGTTGACCGATGATACGCACCATTGCCACCAAACCATTCGAAGGCCAGAAGCCAGGCACCTCGGGCCTGCGCAAGAAGGTCAAGGTCTACCAGCAGCCGCACTACGCCGAGAACTACATCCAGTCGATCTTTGACAGCCTGGAGGGCTTCGCGCGGCAAACGCTGGTGGTCGGCGGCGATGGCCGCTACTGGAATGCCGAAGTGATCCAGACAGCAATCCGCATGGCGGCGGCCAATGGTTTTGGCCGTGTCATCGTCGGGCAATCGGGCCTGCTGTCTACGCCGGCAGCGTCCCACATCATCCGCCACCACAAGGCCTTTGGCGGGTTGGTGTTTTCCGCAAGCCACAATCCCGGCGGACCCGATGGCGACTTTGGCATCAAGTACAACACCGGCAATGGCGGGCCCGCACCCGAAAGGGTGACCGACACCGTATTCGCCAAGTCCAAGGTGATTGCCAACTACAAGACCACCGACACGGCTGACATTGATTTGGCGAGGATCGGCACCACGAAGGTTGAAGGGATGGTGGTCGATGTCATTGATCCTGTGGGCGACTACGCATCCCTGATGCGGCAGCTCTTCGATTTCGATGCAATCCGGGCTCTCTTTGCCACAGGTTTCACAATGAAATTCGACGGCATGGGCGCCATCACCGGACCCTATGCCAAGGCCATTCTGGAAGGCATGCTGGGAGCGCCGAAGGGCACAGTGATCAACGGCACGCCACTTCCTGATTTTGGCGGCCACCACCCTGATCCCAATCTCGTCCATGCGAAGGAACTCTGCGATGACGTGATGATGGGAACGGCATTTGATTTTGGCGCGGCTTCAGACGGTGACGGCGACCGCAATCTGATCGTCGGGCGCGGCATCTATGTGACACCGTCGGATTCGCTCGCCATCATCGCCGCCAACGCAACGGCGGCACCGGGCTACGCCAAGGGCATCGCCGGTATTGCGCGCTCCATGCCCACCAGTGCCGCGCCCGATCTCGTGGCAAGGAAACTCGGCATTCCCTGCTTTGAAACACCAACCGGGTGGAAATTTTTCGGCAACCTGCTGGATGAAGGACTTGCCACGATCTGCGGCGAGGAAAGTTTTGGCACAGGCTCCAACCATGTGCGCGAGAAGGATGGGCTTTGGGCCGTTCTCATGTGGCTCAATATTCTCGCCCGGAAGAAAATGAGTGTCGCCGATATCGTCACGGCCCACTGGCGCGAGTACGGCCGCAATTTCTATTCCCGCCATGACTATGAGGAAGTGGAGGCGGACGCTGCCGACGCGTTGATGAATGCGCTGCGCGACAATCTCGCTGCCATCAAGAAAAAACACGCCCTCGCTGTCGCCGATGACTTTGCCTATGACGATCCCGTCGACAAGTCACACACGGCAAAGCAGGGTGTGCGGCTGCTCTTCGCCGATGGTTCGCGCATCGTCTACCGCCTCTCCGGAACGGGCACGGCAGGCGCCACACTGCGCGTCTACATCGAGCGCTATGTGGCCGATCCGGCCCAGCATGGCATGGATACCCAGGAAGCCCTGGCGGAACTCATTGCCCTGTCGCGCAGCATACCTGATATTGCCGGTCATACGGGCCGCCATGAACCGACGGTGATCACCTGACGCCAGTCCACGTGCAGACCGGTGGCGCGCCTGCCCCGCTGGGCGTCACTCTTGTCGAAGGCGGCATCAATGTGGCTGTGTTCTCGGCCCATGCCAAGCGCGTGTTCTTTTGCCACTTTGATGCCCATGGCAAACGCGAATTGCATCGCATTGAACTTTTGCAGCGCCACGGCGACATACACTACGGTTTTATCGCGGGCATAAAGCCTGGAGCCCATTATGGATTGCGCGCTGATGGCCCATGGCACCCCCATGAGGGATTGCGCTTTGACTTGGCCAAGCTGCTGGTGGACCCGCATGCTGTGCAACTGGACCGGCCCTTTGCTTTCCACCCCGGGCTTTGCGAATATCGCCGGGAAACCAAGGACCTGGTGCCCAAGGCCATCGTGACGGCTCCGCTGCCGTTGATCACGCGAAAAACGCCGCGTTCGCCCACGTGGATCTATGAGCTGCCGGTCAAAGCCTTCAGCATACGCCACCCCGGCATTGCTGCACCAAAACGCGGAACCGTGGCAGCGCTGGCGGAGCCGGCAGCCCTTGCCCACTTCAAGAGGCTTGGCGTTGACACCATTGAGTTGTTGCCGCTCACGGCCTGGATCGACGAGCGCCATCTCCACGCACTGGGCCTTGCCAATGCCTGGGGTTACAACCCCGTGACTTTTTTTGCGCCCGATCTCCGCCTGGCACCCGGGGGCCTTGTGGAAATCGCCGCAGCCGTGAAGGTGCTTCATGACAATGGGATTCAGGTGCTGCTTGATGTGATTTTGAACCACACGGGCGAGAGCGACGTCTCTGGCCCCACGCTGTCATTTCGCGGCCTCGACAACAAAGCATACTACCGTCACACCGGACCTGGCACCCTGGCCAATGACACGGGCTGTGGCAACACGCTCGCACTCCATCATCCCCCCGTGGCGGAGTACGCCCGCAGCGCCTTGCGCCATTGGGTCGAGGCCACCGGCATCGATGGGTTCCGCTTTGATCTTGCCACGGTCATGGGCCGCGATGACGCCGGATTTTCGCAACAGGCGCCATTGTTCAGCGCCATTGCCGCAGATGACGTGCTGCGGGACTGCATCCTCATTGCCGAGCCCTGGGATGTGGGCAAGGGCGGCTACCAGCTTGGGTATTTTCCATCCGGCTGGCTTGAGTGGAATGACCGGTTCCGCGATGACGTCAGGCGTTTTTGGCGCGGTGACGGTTTTTCCGCCAATGCGCTGGCCACCAGGCTTGCGGGCTCATCGGATGTTTTTGCGGCGAAATCGCCCGCCGCCAGTGTCAATTTCATTTCGGCGCATGATGGCTTTACGCTTTCCGATCTCACGCGTTTTTCCGCCAAGGACAACCTTGCCAATGGCGAAGACAACCGCGACGGAAAATCCGATGAAGTGACGTGGGCGGGCGGCGATGTGAAGGCGCTGCTGGCCACACTGTTCCTCTCCCGCGGCACTCCCATGCTGACGGCAGGCGATGAATTCGGCCGCAGCCAGAACGGCAACAACAATGCCTATGCCCAGGACAATGACACAACCTGGCTGCAGTGGCCTGCGGCCGACCAGGCACTCATTGACTTTACTGCAAGGCTGGTGGCGCTGCGCAAGGCCAACCCGGCCCTGTCGGCAGGGGACTTCCTCACGGGCCAGGACGATGCCCAATGGTTTGACGCCACCGGCAAGTTTCCCGACTGGTCAAAGCCCGGCAACCGCATTCTGGGCCTGCACGTCAGGGACCAAAACCTGGCGATCGTGATCAACGGATCAAAAACAGCATCGGCGTTTCCACTCACCACGGCAGGAAAGGCCTGGAGGCGCCTGTTCTGTTCGGCGCAGGGAACAGGGTGCCCGGCCCTGTCAGTGAGCCTGTTTCAAGGTGACGCAGCGGCCGACATGTGAGACATTCAATTTTAGGAGGAGCGCCATGTACTACAATGAGCCAGAAGGCACTGGATTTGAAAGCTTTGACACGGCCTTCCGAGCCTGCCTGATTGGCCACGCCCGCGTCGAGCGCCTGTGGACCGGGGCCCGCTGGGCCGAAGGCCCCGCCTGGTTTGGCGCAGGCCGTTATCTTGTCTTCTCGGATATTCCCAACAACCGCATGATGCGCTTTGACGACTGCGACGGCAGCATGTCGGTCTTCCGCCAGCCCTCCAACAACTCCAATGGCAACGCCACCGACCCGCAGGGCCGCCTTGTCAGCTGCGAGCACCTGACGCGCCGGGTGACACGCACGGAGCATGACGGTTCCATCACCGTGCTCGCCGACAACTTCAACGGCAAGCGCTTCAATTCCCCCAACGACGTGGTGGTAAAATCCGACGGGTCCGTGTGGTTCACCGATCCGAGCTATGGCATCCTCGTGGACTATGAAGGCGGCAAGGCGGAAAGCGAGATCGGCAGGTGCAATGTCTACCGCATTGATCCGGCGGGCGGGGTGACAATCGTTGCCGATGACTTTGAAAAGCCCAATGGCCTTGCCTTCTCGCGCGATGAGTCCATTCTTTACGTGGCGGACACGGGCGTGTCCCACGTGGAGAACGGCCCCAAGCACATCCGCGCCCTCACCTTGAAATCCGATGGCAAGTCGCTCGGCGCGTCCAAAGTGTTTGCCGACTGCACCGCAGGCCTGTTCGACGGCTTCCGTGTCGACCAGGATGGTCGCATCTGGACCAGTGCCGGCGATGGCGTGCATTGCTACCTGCCCAATGGCGCACTGATCGGCAAGATCCGTATCCCTGAGCTTGTCGCCAATGTCTGCTTTGGCGGCGCAAGGCGGAATCGCCTCTTCATGTGCGGCTGCACCTCGCTCTACTCCATCTTTCTTGCGGTCAATGGATAGCCACCGATGATCGTCATGCCGCCGCCGGATGAAGCCGTGCTGTCGCGGCGCGGCGACATCGCGGCGGCCCTGCGGCGCATCCTGCCCCATGACCATGTGATTGATGCAGCCACGGCACTGCGCGCCTATGAGTCCGACGCGCTTGCGGCCTACCGCCAGCCGCCCATGCTGGTGGCGCTTCCGTCAACCACAGCACAGGTCTCGGCAGTCCTGAAATACGCCCATGACAACGCCATCAAGATCGTGCCGCGCGGCGCTGGCACGTCACTCTCCGGCGGTGCCCTGCCGCTGGCGGACGGCATCCTTCTTGGGCTGGCGAAGTTCAACCGCGTGCTCGACATTGATTTCGCCAACCGCTGCGTCGTGGTGCAGCCCGGCGTCACCAATCTCGCCATCACCACGGCTGTCGAACACAAGGGTTTCTATTATGCGCCCGATCCTTCCTCGCAGATTGCCTGCACCATCGGCGGCAATGTGGCGGAAAATTCAGGTGGTGTGCACTGCCTGAAATATGGCCTCACCACCAACAACATCCTCGGAATTGAAATGGTTCTGGTAACCGGTGAAGTCATCCGGCTGGGCGGCAAGCATCTCGACAGTGAGGGCTATGACCTCCTGGGCGTGATGACGGGATCGGAAGGCCTTTTGGGCGTGGTGACCGAGGTGACGGTGCGAATCCTGCAAAAACCGGAAACCGCCCGCGCCATGCTGGTGGGTTTTTCCTCAAATGAAGACGCTGGCCTGTGCGTCGCTGAGGTGATCGCCGCTGGCATCATTCCGGCTGGCATGGAGATGATGGACCGACCTGCCATTCACGCCGCCGATGATTTCGCGCACTGCGGCTATCCCCGCGACGTGGAAGCGCTGCTCATCATTGAGCTTGACGGACCGCAGGTCGAGGTGGACAGCCTCATTGCCAGGGTGAAAGCCATCGCGACAAAAAACAAGTCCCGCACCCTGAGGATTTCAGAAAGCGAAACTGAGCGCCTGTCCTTCTGGGCTGGCCGCAAGGCGGCCTTTCCGGCCGTGGGGCGCATTTCGCCGGACTATATCTGTATGGACGGCACGATTCCCCGCAAAGCCTTGCCACAGGTGCTGCGAAGAATAACGGAACTCTCAGAAAAGCACAGGCTTCGTGTGGCCAATGTCTTTCACGCGGGCGACGGCAATCTTCACCCTTTGATCCTCTTTGATGCCAACACGGCCGACGAATTTGAACGCGCGGAAGCCTTCGGCGCCGATATTCTCCGGCTCTGCGTGAAGGTGGGTGGCGTCCTCACCGGCGAGCATGGCGTGGGCATTGAAAAGCGCGACCTGATGCCGGAGATGTTTTCCGAAACTGATCTCAGGCAGCAGCAGCGTCTCAAATGCGCCTTCGACGACAAAGGTCTGCTCAACCCCGGCAAGGTTTTTCCGGTGCTGCACCGTTGTGCTGAACTGGGCCGCATGCATGTGAAGGCGGGTGCCTTGCCCCACCCGGACTTGCCGCGCTTCTGATGGCCCGGACGCTTGCACCGAAGTCAGACCAGGACCTTGCAAATATGGTTGCCGGGGCTGGCAAGGCCTTTCGCCTGGAAGGTACAGGGTCCAAACCCACCCTCGGCAATCCGGTGGCTGCGGCACAAGTCCTGTCCCTGGCAAACTTTACCGGCGTTGAAATCTACGAGCCTGAGGAACTGATCCTGGAAGCAGGGGCAGGAACAAAGCTTTCCGACATTGAGAAACTGCTGAAAAAGCGCGGCCAAATGCTGGCCTTCGAGCCACCAGACTTTTCAAGCTTGCTCGGTACCACATCATCCGGCAGCATTGGCGGCCTTGTGGCAGTGGGACTTTCCGGCCCGCGCCGCATCAAGGCGGGTGCGGTGCGCGACCATGTGCTGGGCCTGCGCGGGGTGTCAGGTGCCGGTGAGATCATCAGGGCGGGCGCCCGCGTGGTCAAGAATGTCACGGGCTATGACCTGCCCAAACTGGTGACAGGATCCCATGGCTCACTGCTGGCCGTGACGTCAGTGACGCTGAAGGTGTTGCCGCGGCCAGAAACGGAGGAAACCATCATGATCCCATATCTTGCGGATCAGGAGGCTGTGGCACTGATGTCACTCGCCATGCAATCCGCAGCCGACGTGTCGGGTGCCGCCCATGTGCCCGGAGAGGGAACCTATCTGCGGCTTGAGGGCATTGCGCCCTCCGTTGCCTTCCGCCGCGCGCGCCTGCTCACACTGTGCGGCAAACACGCTGCTGTGCTGGCGGAGAAAGACTCAACCAAACAATGGCAGGCAATCCGCGATGTGAAACCCCTGTGGAAGCACAGGTCCCATGCCATCTGGCGCCTGAGCGTAACACCCTCCGATGGACCAGCCGTGGCAGAGCGTATCTCGTCCTCACTGGATGCGAGGTACTTCTTTGATTGGGCAGGCGGCTTGATCTGGCTTGCTGTTGCGGGCGAGAAAGACGGTGGTGCCGCAGTCATTCGCAAGAGCTATCCTTCTGGTCACGCAACGCTCATGCGCGCAGCCCCATCCATCCGCAATCAGGTTCCGGCCTTTGAGCCGCAGGCGCCGGCGCTGGCCGCCCTGTCGCGGCGGGTGAAAGCGGCTTTTGACCCGCGCAATCTCCTGAACCCCGGTATCATGGCCAGGACCTGAACCATGCAAACCCACTTCTCGCCCGAACAACTGCAAGACCCGGTGATCGCGGACGCCAACGGCATCCTGCGGTCTTGCGTTCATTGCGGCATGTGCACGGCGACCTGCCCCACATATGTACTGCTGGGAGACGAACTCGATAGCCCGCGGGGCCGCATCTACCTGATCAAGCAGATGCTGGAGGAAAACCGCCCCGCCAACGCCAGCGATGCCAAACATATCGACAGGTGCCTGTCGTGCTTGGCCTGCATGACCACATGCCCATCCGGCGTCAACTACATGCACCTCATTGACACAGCCCGCGTCCATGTTGAGGAAACCTTCCGGCGGCCGCTCGTCGAAACACTCTTGCGCAGTGTGCTCGCCTTCGTCATGCCGCGTCCCCGCCTGTTCCGTTACCTCATGGCAGCGGCGGGCTTGGCAAAACCACTGACACCTCTCTTGGCAAAACTGGGTGCGGGGCGGCTGGCGGCAGCGCTGGCCCTGACGCCCGGCTCACTGCCGCGCGAGACTGTGGGCAGGCCCGGCCACTATCCAGCCACAGGGCTGCACAAGGGTACGGTTGCCCTGCTGCGTGGCTGCGTGCAGCCCGTCATTGACCCTGACATCAACGCGGCCTCCATCCGGCTGCTGAACCGGCTCGGTTATGACGTGACGGTTGCGGGTGGCGAAAGCTGCTGCGGTTCCCTTACCCACCACATGGGAAAGGAGCACGACGCATTGGCCCGCGCCCGCCGGATGATTGATCAGTGGACGGATGAAAACCGCGGCCACATTGTCATCACCGCCTCCGGCTGCGGCACCTCCATCAAGGACTATGGCCACATGCTGCGTTCCGACCCTGCCTATGCCGCAAAGGCCAGCGCCGTGAGCGCCAGGACCTTGGACATCACTGAACTTCTGGCGCGGCTGGACTTGCCCCAAGGCAACGGTGGCGGCAACGGGCAAATGCGCGTCACCTATCATTCCGCCTGCTCCATGCAGCATGGCCAGAAACTTTCGGCCGAGCCACTGTACCTCCTCCGCCGCGCAGGCTTTGAGGTGAGCGAGGTGCCGGAAGGCCACCTGTGCTGCGGTTCCGCCGGCACCTACAACATCCTGCAACCGGAACTTTCAGGCCAGCTCCGCGACCGGAAACTCGCCAACATCGCGACGACAAAACCGGATGTGATCGCCACCGGAAACATTGGCTGCATCACGCAATTGGGGCTTGCCGCTGCGGTTCCCGTGTTGCACACGGTGGAATTGCTGGACTGGGCCTATGGCGGCCCCACCCCTCAAAAACTGCGAACGGACGAAGCCCATGCGTATTGACAAGTCCGGTCTCAAGGTTGACCGCCTGCTGGCTGATTTCATTGACACCGAGGTTCTGCCGGGCAGCGGCATTGCCGCCGACAGGTTCTGGCCGGGCTTTGCCCACCTCGTCACTGCGTGCGCGCCCCGCAACAGAGCCTTGCTCGCAAAGCGCGATGCGCTGCAGTCTGCCATCGACGCCTGGCACCGGGCAAACCAGGGCGCCAGCGTCGCCGCACAGAAAGCCTTTCTGGAAGAGATCGGCTATCTCCAGCCTGAAGGTGCTGATTTCCACATCGAAACCGCAAACACCGATCCCGAGATAGCCAGCATCGCCGGACCGCAACTGGTCGTGCCCGTCACCAACGCCCGCTATGCCCTCAACGCCGCCAATGCCCGCTGGGGCTCACTTTATGATTGCCTTTACGGCACCGACGCCATGGGAAGCGCTCCCCCGGCAGGGGGCTATGAGCGCGGCCGGGGTGCACGCGTCGTCGCCCGTGTGCGCGTGTTCCTCGACGAGGCCTTTCCGGTGGAAGGGACAAGCCACGCCGATGCGACGCGCTATCAGGTGAGGGATGGCACATTGCTGGTGGATGACATGCCGCTGGTGCAGCCACAGAAATTTTCAGGTTACTGGGGAAACCCCCGTGCGCCAGAGTCCATACTTCTCTGCAACAACGGCCTGCATGTGGAACTGGTGTTTGACCGCGCCCATCCCATCGGCAGCCGCGACCAAGCACTGCTGGCCGATGTGGTGATTGAAAGTGCGGTCTCGGCCATCATGGATTGCGAAGACTCGGTGGCTTGCGTCGATGCCGCAGACAAGGTGCTCGCTTATTCCAACTGGCTGGGCCTGATGAAGGGCGATCTCGAAGCCAAAATGAACAAGGGCGGAAAGAGCTTCACCCGCCGCCTCAACCCGGACCGGGAATTTGCAACGCCTGACGGCGGAAAGTTGATGCTCAAGGGCCGCGCGCTCATGCTGGTGCGCAACGTCGGCCACCTCATGACCACGCCCGCCATTCTGGATGGCGCAGGCCTTGAGATTCCCGAAGGCATCATGGACGCCATGGTGACGGTCCTGATCGCCCTGCATGACCTGAAAAAGCGGGACGGATTGCGGAACTCCGCCAACGGCTCTGTCTATCTGGTGAAGCCCAAGATGCACGGGCCGGAGGAAGTGGCCTTCGCAGATGATATCTTCACGGAAGTTGAAAAGGTGCTGGGCTTGGCCCGCTACACCGTGAAGCTCGGCATCATGGACGAGGAGCGCCGCACCTCGGTCAATCTCAAGGAAGCGATCCGCGCCGCCAGGCACCGTGTGGCCTTCATCAACACCGGCTTTCTCGACCGCACCGGCGATGAAATCCACACGTCGATGGAAGCAGGCCCTTTCAGCCGCAAGGACTTCATCAAACGCAAAGGCTGGATCACGGCCTATGAAAACCTCAACGTCGACATCGGCTTGGCTTGCGGGTTTTCCGGCAAGGCCCAGATCGGCAAGGGCATGTGGGCCGCACCTGACATGATGGCGGCCATGCTGGAACAGAAGATCGAACACCCCAAGGCGGGTGCCAACTGCGCCTGGGTGCCATCCCCCACGGCAGCGACACTGCATGCCCTGCACTATCACCGCGTCGACGTGTTTGCCGTTCAGAAGAAACTGGCAGCGGGCGGCCGCCGCGCCCATGTGGATGCCATTCTTGACATTCCCGTTGCCGCGTTCCGCAAATGGAACGAGCATCAAGTGCTGCGCGAAGTTGAGAACAATGCGCAAGGAATATTGGGTTATGTAGTGCGCTGGATTGATTTTGGGATAGGCTGTTCCAAGGTGCCGGACATCAACAATGTGGGGCTGATGGAAGACCGCGCCACGTTGCGCATTTCATCCCAGCACATTGCCAACTGGCTGCACCACGGCATTTGCACGAACGAACAGGTGCTCGATGTGATGAGGCGCATGGCCGCCGTCGTCGACAGGCAGAACGCCGGTGATCCGCATTACAAGCCCATGGCTCCCGATTTCGACCACTCCATTGCTTTCAAGACCACCTGTGATCTCGTGTTCAAGGGCCGCGAACAACCCAATGGCTATACCGAGCCCCTGCTTCATGCCGCACGGCTGAGGGTGAAGGCGACGGCACGAAACTAGATTGCGATCTCGCCCCGCTCCGCGAGCCGCGCCCGTTCCTTCATGGCTTCGGCCGCCGCCTCTTCGCGGCGCTTGAGGATTTCATAGGCGATAGCGCCCAGCAGAGACAGGCTGATGATGATGACGGCGAGCGCCGAAAGCGCCGGTGTTGTGCCTTGCCTGACCTCGCCTGCAAGCACCGTTACCAGTGTCTTGTCGGCGAGAATGGCAAAGGTGGTGGTGTTGTAGTTCTCGAAGGATGAGAGAAAGCCGATGATGCCAGCCGACAGGAGTGCTGGCCGCAGGAACGGCAGCAGCACGTGCCAGAACACCTGTGTGTAGGACGCGCCGAGATCAAGCGCTGCCTCTTCCAGGGCCCGGTCAAAGCGCGACAGGCGCGCCATGATGATCAGCATGCAATAGGCGGCAACGAAACTTGACTGTCCGAGAATGGCGAGGATCACACCCTTGTAGAAGGTGGCCTTGGTGAAATCGGTGAGGCCCATCATGTCCTTCCAGAAGATGACGGTGGAAATGCCGATGATGACGCCCGGCGTCAGCAGCGGCGATACCGTGACAAGATAATAGAGGCCCCGCGCCCTGTGATAGATCTGCGTCATGATGATGGAAGCGGCAAGGCCCACAGGAACCGACACAATCATGACGCCGATGCCGATGATGACCGAGTTCCGGAGACCCTCCATCATGGCGCGGTGGTTCCACAATTTCACGAACCAGCCGGTGGTGAAGGTCTCAAAGGGCCAGGCCTGCGGGTAGCTTGGCGTGTTGAAGGCCGTGACTGACATGACGATGAGTGGCCCGAAGAGGTAAAGGAAGAAGACCAGCGCATAGAAACCGATCATGCCCTTCATGATGTATTTGGAACTCACTTGATCGCCTCCCCAAGCTTGACCTTGAAGAGCCGCAACATTGTCATCACGAAGACGATGCAAGCCGCCAGCAGGATGAAGGCGTAAGCCGACCCCCGCGGCCAGTTGAAGGACTGGAAGAAGAAGTCATAGACGATGGATGTGAACCACAAGAGCCGTGGGCCACCCAGGAACTGTGGTGCGGCAAGCGAGCCCGCCACCAGCATGAAGGTCATGGTGCAGCCCGAGGCAATGCCGGGCTTGGCGTAGGGGATCACCACATCGCGGTGGATCTTCCACCACGGCGCGCCCAGGTCACGCGCCGCTTCGATCTGGTTCTTGTCCAGGCTTTCGACCGCATTGTAGAGCGGGAACATCATGATCAGGAGGTAGGCATAGGAGAGACCGACGAAGAGCCCCGTGTTGTTGCCGAGAAAATCAATGGACGTGTCCGTCAATCCCAGCGCCATCAGCATCTGGTTGATCAGGCCCTTGGACGCGAGCAGCAGCCTGAGCGCAAAGGCCCGCAGGATTTCATTGACCCAATAGGGCACGATCAATGCCAACAGCAGCAGCCTGACCTTCTGCACAGAACCCACTTGCGCCATGTAGTAGGCGATGGGATAGCAGATCGCGAAATTCAAGAGTGTGATCACCACGGAAATGACGATGGTGAAGGCAAAGGACCTCATGTGGTTGTAATTCCACGCCTGGTCCGACGGCGACACGAAGAACGACTTGTATTGGTCCAGCGTGAGAAAATCCTTGACGCCGCCCCGCTCCGCCGGCGGCAAACGCGGGTGGAAACTTTCCACAACCATGTAGAGATAGGGAAGCACCACCAGAAACAGCGCCCAGAACGCCACGAGAAGGATGAACGTGAGCCCCAGCATGGTGCCATTGCGTTCAAAATAACCCTTGTGGGTGGGATCGTGCAGCTGCCGGGCTTCCCAGCGCGACATCAGCCAGAAAACGGCGATGACGATGAGTGGCAGGACGAAGACGAAAAGCCGGCTGCCCATGGCGCCTACTCGCGGGCCAAGTGCGTTTCGGGAAGCACCAGCCCGGCCGTTGCTTCATAATGGATTTCGGCTTTCGTGCCCTTGCCCGGCATTTTTGCGCCGTCGTGGCGGCCGACCGTCAGCGCGATATCCTTCTTGCCGAGGCCTTCCATGTAAATGTGGGTCATGTTGCCCTCAAAGGCGACGCTTCTGACCGGGCGGGACAGTGTGGTGTCGGCACCACCTTTGCCAAGCTGGAGGCTTTCGGGACGCACGAACAATATGGCCCTGTCGCCTGCCTTGAGGCCCTTGGGATTGCGGCCACGCAAGGAACCGAGGGGCGTTTCAATCACGGCACCCGTCTTGTCAGCCCTTTTGACCTTGCCGACAAATGGATTGTTTTCACCGACAAACGAGGCAACGAAGGCCGTGTCGGGATCGTCATAGACTGTTGCGCCGTCGGCCACCTGCTCGATCACGCCGTCACTCATCACGGCGATGCGGTCCGACATGGTCAGCGCCTCGCCCTGGTCATGGGTAATATAGATGAAGGTGATGCCGACCTGCTGCTGGATGGCGCGCAATTCATTGCGCATATGCTGGCGGAGTTTGAGATCAAGGGCCGACAGGGGCTCGTCCAGCAACAGCACCTTGGGTTGAACCGCAAGGGCGCGCGCAATGGCCACGCGCTGCTTTTGCCCGCCTGACAGCTCACTCACCAATTTCTGGCCCTGGCCCTGGAGCGCGATCAGCTGCAGCAGCTCATCCGCCTTCTTCATGCGTTCGGTCTTGGACATGCCGCGCACGCGAAGACCATAGGCGATATTGTCAGCCACACTCATGAGCGGAAACAGCGCCAGGTTCTGAAAGATGAGCGCCGTTGGGCGCTTGTTGGGGCCGATCCCCTCCATGTCCTGCCCGCCGATCCGCACCCGGCCTGCCGTCGGTTCAAGAAAGCCGGACACAGTGCGCAGGATTGTCGTCTTCCCGCAGCCCGACGGCCCAAGGAACGAAAAGAACTCGCCACCTTTGATGTCGAGCGTGGCATCCTTCACCGCGGTGAACTTGCCGAATGTCACGGTCACATGGTCAAGTTCAACACCCGCACTCATTCCAATCCCCTCGTCCGGCCCCTCTGTCGGCGCCTTCTTGTTGTTACACTCAGCTTCTACCGATCAGCCGTCAATATCAAGTGGGACCGGTCTGCATGCCCTGACCGGTCAAGGAAAAAGCCAGCCCGGTCGGGGCTGGCTCCAGCTTGTGCAAATGGCCGAAATTCAGGCGACCCGTTATGCCGCCTTGAACTTGTCCGCATACTCGCTGCGGATCGTGGCGAACCATGATGGTTCGGCAGGCCACGGCCACAGGTTCTTGAGCGAGTCGCCAGGATAGGCTTCCTGGAAATTCTTCTTGAACACGTCGGACGTATGGGCATCGGCACCCGTGACAACCGGATTGTAGCCTGAACCCTCGGCGACCATGCCTGAAACTTCAGCTGTCATCAGGTAGTTCAGGAACGCATAGGCCTGCTCGGTGTTCTTGGCGGGCTTCAGCAGTGACAGGCCGTCAAGCCAGACGATGGCACCTTCCGTCGGCGCCTGGTAGGACACGGGCTTGCCTTCCTTCTTCAGCGACAGCGGCGGGCCATCCCAGGTCTGGCCGATGATGCAGTCATTCTCCATCAGGCCCGACTTGGTGTTGTCGGCGGAATCCCAGAACTGCTTCACCTGGGCCTTGTTCTCGATGGCAAACTTCAGGATCGGGTCCCAGACCTTCTTGAAGCCGTCTTCGTCCTTGTAGCCATCAAGCATGCGGTTGGACGGCATCTTGCCCGTGTGATCCCACCACAGGCCGATCGAGAGCAGCGCCGAGTGCGGACGGCACTGCATGCGGCCCTTGGTTTCCGGCGCCCACAACGAGGCAAAGGAAATCTCGCCCTTGAACAGGTCGGTGCGCCAGGAAATGGCTTCCGAGCCCCAGCAATGCGGCACGTGGTAGAGCCCGCCATCCCAGGTCCACAGCGAGGTCGAGCCTTCCAGCATCGACGGCAGGAGATTGCCCGTGTTGGTGAGCTTCGACATGTCATAGGCGGCAAGCACGTTCAGTTCCTGGTACTGCGGCGAACGGTTGCGTGTCGGCTGGCAGAGGTCGAAACCTTCACCGCCCGTGGCCTGCAGCTTGTTGATCTGCTCTTCGTTCTGTGAGAACGGCGTCTGGTTGACCTTGATGCCCGAGGACTTTTCAAAGTTCGGAATGACGTCGCCGGGGAATTCGTCCGACCACATGAGCAGGTTCAACTCGCCCGAGGATGACAAGGCGTTCTTCGTGACAATCGGCGTGGCAAAGCCAACGGCGCCAGCGGCCACGGCTGACTTCATGACGGTGCGGCGGGAAAGCTGCGCGGCCTTCAAGAGCTCCAGTGTTGATTTTGATTTGTTCATACGATGTCCTCCATGAAGGGCAAACCCAATGCTGGCCCTCGAATCTTCCATTGGTCCGGTTGACCCGGCTTCTGGTCGAATGTCACGACACTATGTTACGATTGTGACGATTGGGCAATGGGGTCTTGGGCGGTCCAAATCTGGCCCAAAGCCAAAAGAAGAGCTGGACCAAATACCGCCATTAACCCTTGTTTTTGTAGTAAACATCCAGGAATACGGCGAGCATCAGCACCCCGCCCTTGATCACCTGCTGCCAGTCAATGCCGACACCCATGATCGACATGCCGTTGTTCATCACGCCAATGATGAAGGCCCCGATCACCGCACCAATGATCTTGCCGACACCGCCCGTAACGGCCGCCCCGCCGATGAAGCAGGCGGCAATCACCTCAAGCTCAAAGCCGAGGCCCGCTTTTGGCGTTGCCACATTGAGGCGCGCCGCAAACACCAGGCCCGCCAGAGCCGCCAGCGCCCCCATGATGGTGAAGATCAGCAAGGTCATGCGCTCGGTGTTGATGCCGGACAGCTTGGAGGCCTTTTCATTGCCGCCCATGGCATAGACACGGCGGCCAAAGGTTGTGCGGGTGGTGATGAACACAAACAATGCAATCAGCGTGAACATCACGACGAGCACATTGGGCAGACCCTTGTAACGCGCCATCAGGAAGGTGAAGCCGAGGAAGGCCACGGCGATCAGGACGTTTCGGCCAATGAAAATGGCAGTCGGCTCTTCGGCAAGGCCGTGGGCCTGCTGGTCGCGGCGTTCCTTGACGTTGAAATAGACAATCAATGCGGTGACCACACCGCCGATGACCAGCGCCAAAAGGTTAAAGGGACCACCAAACGCTGTGATCGTGAAAGCATCGGGCACGAATCCCGTGCTCAGAAGCTGGAAGGTCTTCGGAAACGGACCAACGGATGCGCCGCCCAGTACAGCAAGTGCCAGGCCCTTGAAAATGAGCATGCCTGCAAGTGTGACGATAAAGGCCGGAATACGGTAAAAGGCCACGAAATAGCCTTGCAGTCCGCCAATAGCCCCCCCCAGCAGCAAACAGATGAGGCCGGTTGAGAAGGCATCAAACTTGAACCCCGTCGAAACGCCTTGGTAGAACGGCATGGTACCGGTCATCATCACCCCGGCCACGGCACCAATAAAACCGGCAACCGATCCCACCGATAAATCGATGTGTCCAGCCACAATGATGAGCAGCATGCCCAGCGCCATGATGACGATATAGCTGTTCTGCAATATCAGGTTGGTCATGTTGACCGGTTTGAACAGCGTGCCATTGGTGGTGAACTGGAAGAACACCATGATCACCAGCAGCGACAAGAGCAGCGCATAGTCACGGATGTTGTTTTTGACAAAGCGCAGGAAATCCCGCTTTGTCGGTGATTGAGTGGCAACGTCGGTCATCTCAGTTGTCCCATGATTTCATGATGGCGCGCATGATTTTTTCCTGGCTCGCGTCTTTCGTGGGCATCTCAGCCACGAAGCGGCCTTCGTTCATCACATAGATGCGGTCTGACATGCCCAGAAGCTCCGGCATTTCCGATGAGATCATGATGACGGCCTTGCCCGCTTCGGCAAGCAGGTTGATGATGCCATAGATTTCATACTTGGCACCGACATCGATGCCACGCGTCGGCTCATCAAGGATCAGCACGTCCGGCCCCGCGAACAGCCATTTCGACAGCACGACCTTCTGCTGGTTGCCCCCGGACAGGTTCACCGTGGTTTGCAGCACCGAGGAACAGCGGATGCCCAGGTCATTGCGGTACTTGGTGGCGACCCCAAGCTCCTTGAGTTCGTCAATCACGGAGCGCCTGGACACGTCTTCAAGGTTGGCCAGCGTCACATTGTGCTTGATGTGGTCAATGAGCACGAGGCCATAGGTCTTGCGGTCCTCGGTGGCGTAGGCGAGTCCCGAAGCCATGGCTTTGGGGATGGTCGAGACATCAGCAGTCTTGCCATGGATCAGCACTTCGCCCGAAATTTTCTGGCCATAGGCGCGGCCAAAGACCGACATGGCAAGTTCGGTGCGCCCGGCCCCCATGAGGCCGGCGATGCCCACGACTTCTCCCGCCCGCACAGTCATGCTGACATTCCGGATCATCTGCCGGTCCGCATGGAGTGGATGAAAGACACTCCAGTTCTTCACTTCAAAAATGGGCACGCCCAACTTGGCATTGCGCGGCGGGAAGCGGTCGGTCAATTCCCGGCCGACCATGGCTTTGATGATGCGGTCCTCGCTCACTTTGGCGGTCTTGGTGTCAAGCGTATCCACCGTCTTGCCGTCGCGCAGAACCGTGATGCGGTCGGCAACCTTAAGCACCTCATTGAGCTTGTGGGTAATCAGTATTGATGAAATGCCCTGGGCCTTGAAACCCTTGAGCAGTTCCAGCAGTGCATTGGAATCGGTTTCATTGAGGCTCGACGTGGGCTCGTCGAGAATGAGGAGCTTGACTTTCTTGTTCAGCGCCTTGGCGATTTCGACGAGCTGTTGCTTGCCGGTTCCGATATTTGTGATCAAGGTGTTGGGGTGCTCGGCAAGACCAACTTTCTTGAGCAGTTCCTTGGTGCGGGAAAAGGCCTCAAACCAGTTGATGATGCCGAGTGTGGCGGGTTCATGACCAAGAAAAATGTTTTCGGCGATGGAGAGCAGCGGCACCAGGGCCAGTTCCTGGTGGATGATGATGATGCCGGTGCTTTCACTGTCGGCAATGGTTTTGAAATGGCGTTCCCTACCCTCGAAACTGATTGCACCGTCATAGGTGCCTGCCGGATAGACACCCGACAGCACTTTCATCAGGGTTGATTTGCCAGCCCCATTTTCACCAACGACGGCATGGATTTCGGCAGGCATGACCGACAGGTTCACATCCGTCAGCGCTTTCACACCCGGAAACGTCTTGGTGATGTCACGCATTTCTAGGATTGGCTGCATAGCCGACCCCGCCCTCCCACAATCAAAACTCGGCGGATTTTCCCACTCTTGTCCCTCGCACCTATCTCAAAAAAATGCGGGCCCCGCAAGTTAACTTGCAAGGCCCGCACGATGGGATAGATTAGTTGTTGATCTGGTCGGCGGTGTAGTAACCAGAGTCAACCAGCATCTTGGTGATGTCGGCCTTGCCAACCGAATACGGTGTCAGCAAGTAGGACGGAACAATCTTGACACCATTGTTGTAGGTCTTGGTGTCGTTGATTTCCGGCTCCTTGCCCTGCAATACAGCGTCCACCATTTTGGCGGTGACCTTGGCGAGTTCGCGCGTGTCTTTGAACACGGTTGAATACTGTTCGCCTGCCATCATGCCCTTCACGGATGGCAATTCAGCATCCTGTCCGGTGACGATTGGCATTTTCTGGTCGCCCGTGCCATAGCCCACGCCCTTGAGCGAGGAAATGATGCCGCGTGACTGACCATCGTAGGGAGCCAACACGCCACTCACCTTTTTGTCGGTGTAGTTGGCCGACAACAGGTTATCCATGCGGGCTTGTGCAACAGCACCATCCCAGCGGAGCGTGCCAACGGTATCCATGCCCATCTGGCCGGAGACGATGACGATGTCCTTTGAATCAATCATCGGCTGGATCACCGACATGGCGCCATCATAGAAGTAGAAGGCGTTGGTGTCGTCGGGCGAGCCGCCGAAGAGTTCAACATTGTAGGGGCCAGCGCCAGAGGCCTTGAGACCCTCGATGAGGGAAGTGCCCTGCAACACGCCGACACCAAAGTTGTCGAAGGTGGTGTAGTAGTCAACATTTGCGGTTTTGCTGATCAGACGGTCATAGGCAAATACCTTGATGCCGGCATCTTGGGCCTTTTGCAGCGTATCAGACAAAGTCGTGCCGTCGATTGAGGCGATGATCAGGGCTTTTACACCCTTGGTGACCATGTTTTCGATCTGGGCAAGCTGGTTTGGGATATCATCGTCGGCATACTGCAGATCCGCCGTGTAACCCAATTCGGTGAACAATTTGGCCATTGTTTCACCATCGGAAATCCAGCGGGTCGACGATTTGTTCGGCATGGCAATGCCAATGAGACCCTTGTCTTGCGCCAGTGCCGGGCCGGCAGCGGCGATAACGGCGGCAGCAATGGACGCTGCCATGAATGTTCTGCGATTGGTCAAGTTTAGTCCTCCCTGGAAAAGCATGACGTGGAACCCCAGCCTCTTGCCGGGCTTGCACGGTCACGCTGACCGACCATAGTGTGGGACACAGGCCGGAGCAAGACTTTTGTATGACAAATAGGACATTCCTTGTATGACAATTGGGACGGACAGGCGAAAGTCAGGCAAGGTGAGCAAGGCAAATCTCCACGCCAGGATTGAGCGGGCCATTGGCGAACGCATCCTGGGCGGCGAATTTTCCCCTGGTGCGGCACTGCCGAACGAAGCGGCGTGGGGCAAGACCTATGGGGCCAGCCGCACGGCGGTGCGCGAAGCCATCAAGAGCCTCACCGCCAAGGGCCTGATCCAGTCCCGCCCGAAAATCGGTTCCCGCGTGGAACCGCGCAGCCGCTGGAACATGCTGGACCGGGACGTGTTCTCCTGGCATCGCACTGTCATGGACCGCAAGGGTTTCCTGACGTCAACCCAGGAGGCCCGCAGGCTCGTTGAACCCGGCATCGCTGACTTGGCGGCGCGCAAGCACAGTCCGCCCCAGTTGGAACGGCTGGTTATTGCCTTCAGGGCCATGTCATCGGCCAAGACCATGACCGAGATGGTGTCTTCCGACGTGGAATTCCATGAAGCGCTGTTGGCCTGTGCCAACAATGAATTGCTCATGCCCTTCGGCATTATCATCGAACAGGCCCTCAGCACCCTCTTCGACTACACCACGCAACGCAATCCACAGTATCAGCGTGCCCTGAAACTGCATGAGAGCATCGTGCGTGCCGTGGCCGCCGCCGACGGGCCTGCCGCACGCGACGCCATGTTGGCACTGCTCAAGGACACCGATCGGGTAATCAGCGCCTCTGCGCCACCGGACAAGCGCCGGTAACGGGTTTTGCCACAAGGGGTGACGGCAGGGTTGCGCTCTGCTATCTCGCACCTGCGAAAGGGCACGTTTCATGCGCACAGCGACGATTTCCCGGAAAACCACCGAAACCGAGGTGGCCTGCACCGTTAATCTGGACGGGACAGGAGCCTATGACATCAAGACGGGCGTCGGCTTTTTCGACCACATGATGGAGCAGCTGGCGTGCCATTCGCTCATCGACATTGACCTCTCTGCCAAAGGTGATCTGCACATCGATGCCCACCACACGGTGGAAGACTGCGGCATTGCGCTGGGCCAGGCCATTGCGCAAGCGCTCGGCGACCGCAAGGGCATCCGGCGCTATGCCTCATGTGATCTCGTGATGGATGAAACACTGACGCGCGTCGCCATTGATGTGTCGGGCCGGCCCTTCCTGGTGTTCACGTGCGAATATCCGCGCCACAAGATCGGCGATTTCGATACCGAACTGGTGCGCGAATGGTTCCAGGCTTTTGCCATGAACGCGGGGATCACGCTGCATCTCTCGAACACTGTCGGTGGAAATGCCCATCACATGGCGGAATCAAGTTTCAAGGCGCTGGCGCGGTCGTTGCGCGATGCGCTCGAGATTGATCCCCGCCAAAAGGACAGGGTGCCGTCGACGAAGGGCAGTTTGAAGGGCTGATGAGGACCGTCATCATCGACTACGGCTCGGGCAACCTGCACTCGGCCCTCAAGGCCTTTGAACGTGCTGGCGCCGACAACGCCATCAAGGGCAGCATCGCGTTAAGCAACCGCGCCGAAGATGTGGCCAAGGCCGATCGCATTGTGCTGCCCGGTGTCGGTGCGTTCAAGGATTGCCGCGATGGCTTGAACGCGGTGCCAGGCATGCGCGAGGCGTTGCAAGAGCAGGTGATCGCCCGCGGAAAACCGTTTCTCGGCATTTGCGTCGGCATGCAACTGTTGGCGACGCGCGGACTGGAACACGAAACGACACAAGGCCCCACACAGGGTTTGGGCTGGGTGGCAGGGGACGTGAAACGGATTGCGCCGTCTGATCCATCGCTCAAAATTCCCCACATGGGATGGAACACACTGAAACTGCTGAGCGCCCATCCGGTGCTCAGCGGCATCGATACCGGTGAGGATGGCCTGCACGCCTATTTTGTGCATTCCTATCACTTGCAACCCACCCTGCCTGAAGACCTGATCGCCACTACCGATTACGGTGGGCCGATCACGGCGGTGGTGGGATACGAGAATATTGTGGGTACACAGTTTCACCCGGAGAAGAGCCAGGAACTTGGGCTGAAACTCATTGCCAATTTTCTCAGGTGGAAACCGTGATCCTGTTTCCAGCCATTGATTTGAAAGACGGGAAATGCGTGCGTCTGAAGCTCGGCGACATGGCCCAGGCGACGATCTACAATGATGATCCCGCCGCCCAGGCACTTGCTTTCGAACGGCAAGGTTTCAAGTGGCTGCATGTCGTCGATTTGAATGGGGCGTTTAAAGGCCAGTCGGTGAATGGTGCTGCCGTTGAGGCGATCTTGAAGGCCACAAAAAATCCGGTTCAGCTTGGCGGTGGCATCCGCACGATGGAGCAGATCGAGAGCTGGCTGTCGAAGGGTTTGGCGCGGGTCATTCTCGGCACGGTGGCGGTGCGCAATCCGGATTTGGTGAAGCAAGCTTGCCGCCGCTTCCCCGGCAAGATCGCCATTGGCATTGATGCCAAGGGTGGCAAAGTTGCTGTCGAGGGATGGGCGGAAGCATCGACGTTGGGGTTCGTTGAGCTTGCGAAACGATACGAGGGTGCCGGTGTCTCCGCCATCATTTACACCGACATTGACCGTGACGGCATTCTCTCAGGGATCAACTGGGCGTCTACCATTGACCTTGCAAACTCGGTTTCCGTGTCCGTCATTGCTTCTGGTGGTTTGGCGTCACTCGATGACATCAAACGCATGCTGCAACCGGACGCTGGCAAGCTTGCAGGGGCCATCACCGGGCGCGCCCTCTATGATGGCCGGATAGATCCACGCGCTGCCTTGAAACTCATTTCGGAAGCGGTTCAATGACCAAAGTGATGATCATCACCGGTGGGGGGCGCGGCATTGGGGCTGCAACTTCGCGCATGGCGGCGGCGCGGGGTTATGCCGTGGCCATCAACTACCTCGCTGACAATGCACCTGCCGAACAACTGGCGGAGGACATTCGCCTGAATGGCGGCAAGGCCTTTGCCATTCAGGGCGACATGACAAGGCTCGCGGACATCGAAAACCTGTTCGACCAGACGGAGAAGAACTTTGGGCCGGTTTCAGCTGTCGTCAACAATGCGGGCATCACGGGCAAGAGCAGCAGGCTCGATGCGGCAGCGCCGGAGACTATTGCCCAGGTAATTGCCATCAACACCACGGGGGCCATCTTTGTTGCGCGGGAGGCCGTGAAGCGCATGTCCACCCGCCATGGCGGCAAGGGCGGCGTCATTGTCAACATTTCATCTGCGGCGGCGAGTTTGGGCAGCCCCGGCGACTTTGTTTGGTACGCCGCAAGCAAAGGCGCGATTGACTCACTCACCATCGGCCTTGCCAAGGAAGTGGCGCTGGAAGGCCTACGTGTTGTCTCCGTGACACCTGGCATGATTGAGACGGAAATCCACGACCGTTCGACAGGAGATGCCACGCGGGTCGAGCGCGTTCGTCCGATGATCCCGGTACAGCGGATCGGAACGGCGGACGAAGTGGCTGAAGCCATCCTGTTTCTGGCCAGTGATGCGGCAAGCTACATCACCGGAACGACACTTCGCGTTGCAGGAGGCCGCTGATGCTCAAAATGCGTGTCATTCCCTGCCTCGATGT
>JANPDD010000137.1:0-15328 GCA_031431295.1 Hyphomicrobiales bacterium
CTTCCAGACACCTGCCGAGGTCTTCTGCGCCCAACTGTTGCACTTCGAATGTGAATCCACCGAGTCCCTTTCGGCGGGATGATGCCATCCCCCGGGAAAGCGCGCTACCGTTCTTCAGCCAGCAGTGGTAGTTCCAGTGTCGCCCGCAGACCCGGCTTGGCATCCCCCAGGGTCAAGGTGCCGCCGTGCAGTTTCATGACGGAGGACACCAGCGACAAGCCCAGGCCGTTGCCGGGTTTGCTGCGGCTTTCGTCCAATCGCACAAAGCGGTCAAGCACGCGGGTTCGGTCCCGCTCGGCAATGCCGACACCGCTGTCAGATACGGTGATAACGGCCTTTCCCTCCACCGCCTTGGCCGTTGCCGTGAAGACCGATTGCCGGCCATCGCCATCGGTGCCGTATTTCATGGCGTTGTCCAGAAGGTTGGTCAAAGCCTGTGCGAGAAGCTGGCGATTGGCCCTGACCGGCAATGTGTCGGCAATTTCAGCGGTCAACTCGCCGCCCGCATCCTCGACGATGGGTTGGTAGAGCTCAACCACATCACGAACGATTTCAGAAGCATCCTCCGCCACCAGGCCTTCGCGGGGATTGCCGGCCTCTGCCCTGGCAATCGACAGAAGGGCATTGAAGGTACTGAGCAGCTGGTCTGATTCCTCAAGGGTCTTTTCAAGTGCGGCCTTGTGGTCGGCATCACTTTCGGAGCGCAGGGCGGATTCGGCCCGCGCCCGCAGCCGTGTGAGCGGGGTCTTCAGGTCGTGGGCAACATTGCCTGATACTTCCTTCATGCCGGCCATCAGCCGCTCGATCTGGCCCAGCATGTCATTGAGCGATTGCGCCAGGCGGTCCAACTCGTCGTCAGAGCCGGAGACAGGCATGCGTTGGGCAAGGTCTCCCGCCATGATGGTGCGGCTGGTTGCGGTAATGGCATCAACGCGGCGCAGGAAATTGCGGCTCAAGAGCCAGCCGCCACCCAGGCCCAGGACCAGTGCCAGGCCCAGCGCCCAGGACACCGCGCGCCTGATCGTGTCTCCGAAGATGCGCAGTTCCTCGACGTCGCGCCCGACGAGCAGGGTAAATCCGCCAGAAAGTGTGGCGTGATAGGCACGGCCCGTATGGCGCTGCCGGGCCGGCCCCTTGCCGACGTTCAGGGGAAAATCAATCCAGCCGGGTTCGTCGCCCAGGGCCTGGGGCAGCAGGTCGAGATTGCCGACGACGCGTTCGCGCTTGTCATTGACGAGGAGATAAATGCCGCCGCTGCTGCTTTCAATGCGCCTGGTCATGACGTCGGCCACGCCGCGCAGGCCCAGCAACCGGTATTGGTCTGACAATCCCTGCACCTCGGCACGGATTGTCTCATCGGTCTGGCGCTCCAACAGGCCAACCGTGTTCCAGAACACATAGCCCAGAACCGAGGCAACGGAGAGGGCAAAGAAGATCAGGTAGATCGCCGACAGGCGAAAGGTGGAGGTGCGAAAGATCTTTGAATTAATGTTCACGGATCATGTAGCCGGCACCCCGGACGGTCTGCAGCAGGGGTTCATCGAACCCCTTGTCGATCTTGGACCGCAGCCTGGAAACATGCACGTCAATGACATTCGTCTGCGGATCGAAATGATAGTCCCAGACATTTTCCAGCAACATTGTGCGCGTGACGATGTGGCCCGCATTGCGCACCAGATATTCAAGCAGCTTGAATTCGCGCGGCTGCAGCAGGATGGGTTTGCCGCCGCGTGTCACGGTGCGCGAGAGCAGGTCAACCTCGAGGTCGCACGCCTTGAGCTTTGTTTCGAGGGCCGAATCGCTGCCGCGCCGCACCATGCCTTCGACGCGGGCCAGAAGTTCCGAGAATGCATAAGGCTTGGCAAGATAGTCATCACCACCGGCGCGCAGGCCCTTCACCCGCTCATCGACGTCCGACAGGGCGCTGAGAATGAGCACGGGCGTCGTCAAACCCTCAGCGCGGATGGTGCGGATGATGGCAAGGCCATCAAGTTTGGGCAGCATGCGGTCCACAATCATGACGTCGTGCACTGCTTCGCGGGCAAGGTTGAGGCCTTCCTCGCCGTCCGTCGCCAGATCAGCCACGTGGCCGGATTCCTCCAGCCCCTTGACCAGCCAAGTCGCGGCCTCTCTGTCGTCTTCAATCACAAGTATGCGCATTGCTTGCCCCGCCACCCGCTTTGCGGTCACTTGACCGTGGCGAGTCGCCGTGTCGTCGGAACCTGTTTGCATGGGATTTTCTCGCTTGAAAAGGGGCGGCGCGGAGACAGTTCAGGGGAACGTCGGGGGATGCCTGTCTCCGCGCCTAAGAGCGCGTTCGCTGAGCGGGGAAGCGTCTTGCGCTCTATTACTTGTCATACGTGGGAATGCCACCCTCTGGTTTTCAACTCTTTTCACGAGGAAGTGCGACATAGCGCTGGTTATCGCCGGAACGGACCAACATCAGCACGCGCTTTCCATCCGCCGCCTTGAGGGCGTCATCGAGGTCAGCATTTGAGGAAACCTCTTTCCCGGCCACTTCAACGATGACATCGCCTGCTTTGAGGCCGCGCTCGGCGGCAGCCGAATCCGGGTCCACCTTGGTGATCCGGAGGCCGGCACCGTCGTCCGCAGGGATGACGTCAAGGCCGAGGTCGGCAAGGCCGAAGCCCGTGTCAGGTTTGGTCACACCGGCCATTTTCGGGATTTCGCCGGGCATGGCGCCAATCGTCACCTGGATCGTCTGGGGCTTGCCGTCGCGATAGATGTCCACGGCGATGGCAGCACCCGGCTTCACCTTGGCAATGGTGCGGGCAAGGTCGCGGGCGTCGTCAATGTCCTCGCCATTGGCTTTCAGGATCGTGTCACCCTGCTTGAGGCCGGCCTTGAGGGCGGGCGAATCCTCGGTCAGGTTGGAAACAATGGCACCCTTGGCCTTGTCCAGCCCCAGGCCTTCGGCCAATTCCTCCGTCACCGGCTGGATTTGCACGCCAAGCCAGCCGCGGGTCACAGCGCCATCGGATTTCAGGCTTTCCACCACATCCTTCACGATTGACGCCGGAATGGCAAAACCAATGCCGACCGAACCGCCGGAAGGAGAGAAGATCGCGGTGTTGACACCGATCACCTCGCCATTGAGGTTGAAGGCAGGCCCGCCCGAGTTGCCCTTGTTGATGGAGGCATCAATCTGCAGGAAATCGTCGTAAGGGCCGTTGCCGATGTCGCGGCCAGAAGCCGAAATGATGCCAGCGGTCACCGTGCCGCCCAGTCCAAAGGGGTTTCCAACGGCCATGACCCAGTCGCCGACCTTGGCGCCCTCACTTGCCAGCATCACCGCAGGGAAGGTCTTGTCCGACTTGATCTTGAGGAGCGCAAGGTCCGTTTTCGGATCGGTGCCGACCACCGTGGCGTCATAGTCATTGCCGTCCTGGAACGACACCTGAACCTCTTTGGCGTTTTCGACCACATGGTTGTTGGTCACAACATAACCGTCTGTGGAAATCACAAAGCCCGAGCCCTGGGCCATGCCGTCGCGGCGGTGCGGACGCCCCGGGTTTTGTCCGGGCATGCGCTCGCGGAACTGCGGGAATTGGTCAAAAAATTCACGGAACTGCTCAGGCACTTCCATCCGCCCGGGGCCTTCATTGGAGGCTTGTTCGATCTTGACCGTAACGCTGACAACCGACGGCATGACCTGTTCCACCAGCGGCGCAAAGCTGCGCGTCGGATCAACGGCCAACTGGCTTTGCGTCTGGGCCAGCACAGGCAGGGGAACCAGCATGGCAGATGTGAGGATGGTGGAGCCAAGAAGGCCAGCGGCAACAAGGCCAAAAACCGTCTTTCGGGTAATCACAAATTGTGCGGACATTCTCTTCAACTCCGTTTGGTGTTTCGCGTGGTTAAGGGATAAGCGCCCGGCGTTTACGCCAACATTACGGCTGCATGAATCTTCGGTAAGATTTGCGGCAAATCCACGACAAATCAGGCTTTTTTCCGGAGAATGGCGTCCAGTTCGGCCTGTTCAGCGTGGTTCAGCGGAATGTGATCGGCGGGCGCATTCCTGCGCTTGCGCCACAGAAAAAATCCGCCTGCCAAAAGGATCAGAAAGGGCGAGAGCCAGAGAATCAGTGTTTGCACCGTGAAGCGCGGCCGCAGAAGCACGTATTCACCATAGCGGGCGACGACAAACTCCACGACTTCGGCGTCGGACTTGTGTCGTTGTAACTGCTCACGGATGAGGATGCGGAGGTCGCGGGCAACCGGTGCCGCCGAATCATCAATGGACTGGTTTTGGCAGACGAGGCAGCGTAGGCCCGCCGAGATGTCGCGCGCTCTTGTTTCAAGTGCCGGATCTTTCAGGATCTCATCAGGTTCGACGGCGTGGGCGGGCACCATAGCCAACGTGGGAATCAGTACAAGGGCAAACAAAAACAACCTCGCCATCCCCCTACTCCGCTGCCTGTGGAACTGTTGCCGCCGCCCGCCTTGGTACGCCGATGCGCAAGCGCCGGTCGGTCAGAGACAGAAGGCCGCCAAGGAACATGATGAAGGCGCCGAGCCAAATGAAACTCGCCAGCGGATTGAAGGTGGCGCGCACGACATGGGTGCCGTTTGCGCTTTCATCGCCGAGCACGATGTAGATGTCTCCCCACAGGGTTTGCAGCAGGCCCACTTCCGTCGTCGGCGTGTTCCCGGGCTGGAAGAAGCGCTTTTCCGAAACCAGTTCCTGCACCAATACGCCATCGCGGCTGATGGCGAAGCGGCCCTGCCTGCCGGCATAGTTGGGGCCTTGCAACGGCTCGATGCCTTTAAGGGTCACAACATGGCCACCGACAGCGATAGTCATGCCCGGCGCGATGGAGACAATGTGTTCCTCTTTCCACAAGGACAGGATGATGACGCCGATCACCAGCAGGCCAAGCCCGCCATGGGCCATGGCCGTGCCAAAGGCGCTGCGCGGCAGGCCCGTGAAACGCGCCCACGCCGTGGCCACTGGCACACTCCCGAGGCCCGCCCGCTGCAGGATTTCGGATATCGCACCGAACATCAGCCAGAAGCCGATGGCGAGACCCACAGGTGCCAGCCACGGCCCCCGCGCCGTCAGTGCCAAGAGCAGCAGCGTCATGCCAAGTGCTGCCGCACAGGCCCACCACAGGCGGCGCGCCGTTGCCAGAAGGTCGGCACGTTTCCACGTCAGCATGGGACCAAAAGGCACCAGCAGAAGCAACGGCAGGATGATCGGCCCGAAGGTCAAGTTGAAATAGGGCGGCCCCACCGAAATCTTGTGGCCGGTCACACTTTCCAGCGCCAGCGGATAGAGCGTGCCGATAAAGACGGCGGAACAGGCCGTGCAGAGCAGGAGATTGTTCAACACCAGGCCGCCTTCGCGGCTTGCTGCTGAAAAAAGCCCGCCCGCTTTCAACGCGGGTGCCCGCAGCGCAAACAGTGTCAGGCTGCCACCCACGAAAACCGCAAGGATCATCAGGATGAAAAATCCGCGCGCCGGGTCAACGGCAAAGGCGTGGACGGATGTCAGAACGCCCGAGCGCACCAGGAACGTGCCGACCAATGACAGGGAAAAGGCGAGAATGGCGAGCAGGATTGTCCAGATTTTCAAGGCGCCGCGCTTTTCCACCACGACTGCCGAATGCAACAGCGCCGTTGCAATGAGCCAGGGCATGAAGCTCGCGTTTTCAACGGGGTCCCAGAACCAGAAACCGCCCCAGCCCAATTCATAATAGGCCCACCATGCGCCCATGCCGACGCCGATGGTCAGGAAGGCCCAGGAGAGCAGCGTCCATGGTCTTACCCAGCGGGCCCAGGCTGCATCAACGCGGCCTTCAATGAGGGCCGCGACGGCGAAGGAAAAGGCAATCGAAAGGCCGACATAGCCCGCATAGAGGAAGGGCGGATGGAAGGCGAGCGCGGGGTCCTGGAGGATCGGGTTCAGGCCATTGCCCTCAATGGGCGGGTTGGCCAGGCGCTGGAAGGGGTTGCTGGCCATGACGATGAATAGGAGGAAGGCAAAGCCAATTGATCCTTGTACGGATAATATGCGCGCCTTCAAGGTGGCAGGCAGGTTGCTGCCGAACAGCGCCACGGCGGCGCCAAACAGCGAGAGAATCAAAACCCAGAGCAGCATGGAGCCTTCGTGGTTTCCCCAAACACCTGAAATCTTGTAGATCAGGGGCTTCGCCGAATGGGAATTTTCCGCCACGTTAAGCACGGAAAAATCCGAAACGAGATAGGCATGGGTCAGGGCAACAAAGGCCAGCGCAACCAGTGTGAATTGCAGGAGTGCCGCACTGGTGCCGGACGCCATCAGAGCCGCGTCATGGCGGGCCGCACCCCATTGCGGCATGAGCGTTTGGTAGGCGGCAACTGCAAGCGCCAGGATCAAGGCGAAATGGCCGAGTTCCGCAATCATGGTGAAGTGCCCTGGGCACCGTCCTGCCAAACGCCTTTTTCCTTCAGCTTGTCGGCCACGTCCTTGGGCATGTAGTTTTCATCGTGTTTGGCCAACACGGTGTCCGCAACAAAGCTGCCATCGGGCTGCAGGGTGCCTTCGGCCACCACACCCTGCCCTTCGCGGAACAGATCCGGCAACTGGCCCCGGAAGCTCACCCGCATGTTGGCAACCGTGTCGGTCACGGCAAACGTGTAGGTCGCTTCCGCGCCCTGCTTCAACGTGCCTTTTTCGACGAGGCCGCCGAGGCGCAGGCGTGTTCCCGGCTGCACAGACTTTTCGGCGATTTCGCTTGGTGTGTAGAAAAACACGATTGTATCGCGGATGGCATAGAGAATGAGGCCCGTGGCAAGACCAAGCACGGCCAGGGACACGAGGATCACAGCGGTTCGCGTTTGCTTGCGGGTCATTGCTGCCTTCTCCCAAAACCGTCATTCCAAACGCGACCGGCCTTCGCGCCAGCCAAGGTGCATGGGAGCGATTTGGAACCCAGCTTTGGCGCAGCAATTACTGATGCAAAGCGGGGTTCCAGCTCGCGCACAACGCTTTGCGCGCCGCAAAGGTCTCGCCCCGACCAAAGCCGGGGCTCGGTGCTTGGCTGGAATGACGGGATGAAAAAAGTCATTGTAGTTCCAATTCTTCGGCGAGCACCAACAGGGAATGGAGGGACGCATCGTCTGCCGCAAAGATTTTCCGCGCCGCCGCCAGCGAAGTCCTGGCCGTTTCGACCTCTTTCAATACGACACGGGCGCGAATGAGGCGCAGCCAGCCCTGCAAATTCTGTGGCTCAGCCTTCAATTTCGCATCAAGGCCCTCGACCATTGCTGCAATCATCGGCGCTTGCGCTGCCTGCTCCTGCAATTGCGCTATTTGCTGTTCAACGGCTTGACGCCAGGCAGCACCGGCGGGCGTATCCGCAAGCAGGGACTGAAAGCGCGCCAGGGCCAGCGCATGGCCGCCTTCCTGTGCCAATGAAAGCGCATCAAAGTAGCGGGCTTGCGGGTTTGCGGGCTCGAGTGCCAGGGCAACGCGGGCGGCATCACCCGCCTCCTTCGGCAGAAGGCCATTGCCCTCAAAGAGCAGCATTTCCGCAAGGTTGGCATAAAGTTCAGCGGCAGGACCACGGATGGCGATGAGGCGGCGGTAGGCCTCCGCCGCCGCGCCATAGCGCCCCATGGATTTGTAACTGGGAATGACAATCTCCCAACCCACCGCATCATCCGGTTTTTGTTTCAGATGCTGCTCCACCTTGTAGACCATGGCTTCAAGATCACCGGCCTGTTCGGCCCGCGCCAGCCTTTGGGCCTGGGGCACATCCTCCTGCGCGGGCGTGCCAAGCAGGGAATAAAGGCCAAGTGCGAGTGCCGGCACAAGAAGAGCAGCGACAAGCCCCAACGTCCGGTCCAATGTCCGGCTATGCGTTCCCGCCTCCGCGATGAGGGGTGGCGCCACGGCGAGCAGGCGGCGGGCCACCTCGTTGCGCTGGCCTTCCGCCTCGCCTTTCTGCAGCACCCCCTGCGCCAGGTCAGCGTCAATTTCCGCAAGCTGCGCCTTGTAGACTTCCCTGTGCGCCCGTGCCGCTTCGTCCGTGGTGGCCGTTGACCGGACCGCAATTCGGTGCGCGCCAACATGCAGTGCCGTGAGCGCCAAAAGCGCCAACAGCACGATGGTGAACCAGAGCGTCATGCAATGCGGGGCCGGGTCATTTCGCCGTCTACATATAGGCGAGTTCGCACAAACAGCCATGCCCGATTGTCGCAGAGGGCCGGGGTGCTGTCGGAAAACATTGGAGGTGGTGCTGCGCGTTTGTTACAAGGGCAGATCAAACCGGATTCCCCGCGACATGAAGAGCCGTTATTCGATTTTCTCGCTGGCGCGCAATGCCTTCTCCTATCACAAGGATTGGGAGCGGGCGTGGCGTTCGCCAGCCCCCAAGGCGCAGTATGATGCGGTGATCGTGGGCGGCGGCGGGCATGGCCTGGCCACTGCCTACTATCTCGCCAAAAACCACGGAATGAACAACATTGCGGTCGTGGAAAAGGGCTGGATCGGCGGCGGCAACACGGGCCGCAACACCACCATCATCCGCTCCAACTATCTGCAGGACGCCTCGATCGCCATCTATGAACTGGCGCGTTCGCTTTACGAGGGCCTCTCGCAGGAACTGAATTTCAACATGATGTTCAGCCCACGCGGCGTCATGATGCTGTGCCAGACCGAGCATGAATTCCGCGCCTTCAAGCGCACCTCCCATGCCAACCGGCTGGCGGGCATTGAAAGCCGCATGATCACGCCCGCCGAAGTGAAGGAGATCGTGCCGATCATCAATGATGATCCTGATTGCCGCTATCCCATTCTCGGCGCCTATTACCAGCCGCGTGGCGGCACCGGACGGCATGACGCGGTCGCTTGGGGCTATGCGCGCGGGGCTGATGCGCTGGGTGTTGACATCATCCAGAATTGCGAAGTGACAGGCATCATCCGCGACGGCGGCAAGGTCGTGGGCCTCGACACCACGCGCGGCCACATCAAGACGGCCAAGATCGGCGTTGTGGCGGCGGGCCATGTCTCCACCCTCATGGACATGGCGGGGGTCCGCCTGCCGATTGAATCTCTCTGCCTGCAGGCGCTGGTGTCAGAGCCGATCAAGCCTGTCATCGACTGTGTCGTGATGGCCAATACGGTTCACGGCTATATCAGCCAGTCCGACAAGGGCGAGTTGGTGATTGGCGGCGGCACCGACCCCTACAACAACTACGCGCAACGTGGCTCGTTCACGGCGCTTGAACATACCGTGCGGGCCCTTGTTGAAACCTTCCCGATCATTTCACGGCTGCGTATGTTGCGGCAGTGGGGCGGCATTGTCGACATGACGGGCGACCGTTCGCCCATCCTGTCAAAGACAGATATCGACGGGCTCTACGTCAATTGCGGTTGGGGTACGGGTGGCTTCAAGGCCACGCCAGGTTCCGGCTGGGTTTTTGCCGACACGCTGGCTAACGACCGGCCCCACCCCATTGCCGAACCTTTCTCGCTCAACCGATTTGCCGAAGGACGGCTGATCGACGAAAGCGTTTCCGCCGCCGTGGCGCATTAGGAGAATCGGATGATTGTCGTCACCTGCCCTGTCTGCGGCGCCAAAGGCGATGAGACGGACTTTCACTATGGCGGCCAGGCGCATATCGCGCGCCCCGCCACAACTGATCCCGCCAACATCACCGATGAGCAGCAGCGCGACTATCTCTTCATCCGCCACAATCCACGCGGCCTGCATTTCGAGCGCTGGCGCTGTGACCGGGGCTGCGGCAAGTGGTTCCATGCGGCCCGCGACACCGTGACGATGGCGTTCAAGGCCTTCTACGGCATCACGGAACTGCCGCCGGAGGAGCTTCAAAAACAGGCAAAAGGTCCGTGGGCGGATGAATTCAAGAGGCGTGCAAAGGTGAAAGCATGAGCGGCAAACCCCATCGCCTGGCCGAAGGCGGCAGCCGCATTGACCGCAATGCCCGCGTGTCATTCACGTTTGACGGCAGGCAATTGTCCGGTTTTGCCGGCGATACGCTGGCATCGTCCGTCATGGCGTCGGGCCAGCGCCTGTTTGGCCGCAGCTTCAAGTATCACCGCCCGCGTGGGCTTGTGGGCCTGGGTTCCGAGGAAATGAATGCCCTTGTCGGCGTTGGCCTTGCCGGACGGCACGAGCCAAACCTGCGCGCCACGCAGGTTGAAATCCATGATGGCCTTGCCGCCGTTTCGCAGAACCGCTGGCCGTCGCTCACTTTCGACGTGGGGGCCTTCAACAACAAGCTGTCGCGTTTCCTGCCCGGCGGCTTCTACTACAAGACCTTCATGTGGCCAAAGAGCTTCTGGAAGCATGTCTATGAACCCGCAATCCGAAAGGCGGCGGGGCTCGGCAGAGCCGCGGAAGAACGTGATCCCGACGCTTACGAGCACATGCACATCCACGCCGATGTGGTTGTGGTGGGCGGCGGCATCGCCGGGCTGACGGCGGCGGAAGCAGCCGCCGCGTCGGGTTTGCGCGTTCTGGTGATTGACGAAAATGCAGCACTCGGCGGCATTGCCGATCTTGTCGCGGGCAGGATCGGCGACGGTTGTGTCGCTGACATTGTTCCGGCGCTGGTGGTACGGCTCAACGCTATGGGCAATGTCCACATTCTCGCGCGCACCACGGCGATTGGGCATTATCACCACAACTATCTGATGGCGGCCGAGCGTGTTGCCGACCACGACCCGGCGTTGCTCGCTGCGGGTGCACCGCGCCACCGCCTGTGGAAAATCCGGGCGGGGCATATCATTCTCGCCACCGGTGCTCTTGAGCGTCCCATTGCTTTTGCCAACAATGACCGGCCGGGAATCATGCTGGCGTCCGCCGTGCGCGGGCTTCTCGCACGCCAGGCTGTGGCCCCCGGCAGCACCGGCATTGTTTTCACCAACAATGATGACGCCTATCTCACGGCCTTTGCCCTCAAGTCGGCGGGCATTGCGGTGCGCATTGTTGACAGCCGCCAGCGGCCCGATGGCGATCTCGTCACCCGCGCCGTCACTGAAGGATTTGATGTTTCGTTTGGTTCGGTCATTTCCAAGGTTGAAGGCACGTTCGCGGTCAAGGCTGCAAAAATCGCGGCCTATCGCAAGGGCCAGGGCCGCGTGATCACGGAGAAGCGGGTGGCGTGCGATTTCATCGCCATGTCCGGCGGCTTCAATCCGGTCCTGCATCTGTGGTGCCACAATGGCGGCAAGATCAGGTTTGACGAGCAACTGGCGAGTTTCCGTCCCGATACGCACGCGGATGCGATCACAGCCATCGGTGCCGCCAACGGCACCATGTCGGTGGCCGAGACATTGCGGGAAGCGCTGGCGGCCGGTGGAGCAGCGGCGAAATCCGTGAATGCCAAGGCCAAGGCCTCGAAAATCAAACCGCCATCTGTTGAAGAACCAAAGCGCGGGGCGCTTGAACCCTTGTGGTTTGCGCCCGCCACCGGCGGATACAATGAGGGCAACAAGCACTTCATTGATTTCCAGAATGACGTGACGGTGGCCGTCCTCGAACTGGCCCAGCGCGAGGGGTACGAATCCGTCGAGCACACCAAGCGCTACACCACGCTGGGCATGGCCACGGACCAGGGTAAAACTTCGAATATCAATGGCTTGGGCGTTCTTTCTGAAGCAACAGGTAAAGCCATTCCGGAAATCGGCACCACCACTTTCCGTCCTCCCTACACACCCTATTCCTTCGGTGCGATTGCGGGCGCGTTGACGGGAAAGCTCTTCCTGCCCGTGCGCCGCACACCGATCTTCCAATGGCACACGGATCGTGGTGCGGTGTTTGAACCCGTCGGCCAGTGGCGCCGCGCCTACACCTATCCTGCTTTGGGTGAGGACAAGCAGGCAGCGATCACACGCGAAATCCTCTGTGTACGGAACAAGGTTGGTCTGCTCGATGCCTCCACACTGGGCAAGATCGAGATCAAGGGGCCGGACGCGGCGGAATTCCTTGACCGCGTCTACACCAACACCTTCAGCACGCTGAAGATGGGCAAGTGCCGCTACGGCTTGATGATGAACGAGCTGGGGTTCCTGACTGACGATGGTGTGACGGTGCGCCTCGCCGATGATCATTTCCTCATGCACACCACATCCGGGGGTGCCGATCGCATATCCGCCTGGTTGGAGGAATGGCTGCAGACCGAATGGACGCAGTACAAGGTCTTTGTCACGCCCGTGACCGAGCAGTGGGCGCAGTTCGCCATCGCAGGACCCAAGGCGCGTGAGGTTCTGGCCAGGCTCGAACCGGATTTTGATCTTTCCAACGAGGCCTTCCCGCACATGTCCTTCAAGGCGGGCAGGCTCGGCGGCCATCCGGTGCGCGTCTTCCGCATTTCCTTCTCCGGCGAGCAATCCTACGAAGTGGCGACACCAGCCAATCTGGGCCAGGGCCTGTGGGACGCGATCATCGCAGCGGGTCGTGACTTCGGCATCGAGCCCTACGGCACGGAGGCGCTGCATGTGTTGCGCGCCGAGAAAGGCTACATCGTCATCGGCGACGAGACCGATGGCACCACGACACCGTTTGACGTGGGGCTATCCGGCCTCGTGTCGAAAAAGAAGGCGGACTTCCTCGGCAAACGCTCGCTGGAACAGGCCTATCTCAAGGGGCCGAACCGTAAGCAGCTCGTCGGCCTTCTGACCGATGATCCCAATGATGTGCTGCCGGACGGCGCCTATGCCGTGCGCGAGGTGAAAGACAAGCCACCCATGGAGATGATCGGCCAGGTCACCTCAAGCTACATGTCGCCGACGCTGGGCCGCTCCATCGCCATGGCGTTGATTGAGAACGGCCATGCCCGCATGGGTGAACTCATCTCCTTCCCGTTGGAAGGTGGCAAGGTGGTCAAGGCCAAAATCACGAGCACGGTGTTTTATGATCAGGATGGAGGGCGCATCCATGCCTAATACGTGGCTTGAGTCCCGTTTCGAAACTCCCCTCGCCCACCGCGCAACGTCGGACAACACGTATGTCTCCATGCGCGAGATCAGCGAACGGGGCATGATTGACCTGCGTGGGCTTGCGACTGACCGCAAGTTCATGGTGGCGGCAAAATCCATCCTCGGCCTCGACTTGCCCAAGCAGCCGCGCAGCTCCGCGAGCTGGGGTGACGTCAAGGTGCTATGGCTCTCACCTGACCAATGGCTCATCACCTGCGCCCGTGCCAAGGCGCAAGCGCTTGCCGATGACATGGCAACTGCACTTGCGGGGCTTCATGCGCTCTGCGTCAATGTCTCGGACATGCGCGCCGTCATCCGGCTCGAGGGTGAACGGTCACGCGAAGTGGTGATGAAGGGTGCGACGCTTGATCTCACAGATGGCAACTATCCGCCAGGCACGGTGCGGCGCATGCTGTTTGCCGAAGTTGCGGCACTGCTGCATGTCGTCGAGGAGAACACCATCGACATCTACGTCTTCCGCAGCTTCGCCGACTATGCGTGGGAATTCCTGCTCAAGGCAGCGCGGAAGGGCAGTGAAGTGGCGGTGTTGTCGCGGCGTTAAATCGCACACTCCACATCGGTCAGGCGAAAGTCACCACCTTTGAACAGCAGCGGCATGGCTTCGACTTTGCTCACGGCATAGCTCATGCAATCACCAAAGTTCAGCTGCGCAGGATGCCCCTGGCCTTTGCCGTATTTGATAAACGCGAGTTTTGCCGCATGAGCGTGGTCGGAACCAAAGTCCAAAACACCGATTTCCAAGTCTTTCACCAGCTGGTCAAGCCGTGGAAGTACGTCAATTCCCTTGTTGGCTCTTGCGACAATCGTTGTTTCAACTAGGGTTGGGGCCCCAATGAACCGAACACGCTTTTGCAAAATTGCTTCGAAAAACAACTTGGACTCTGGTTCATTCAGCAAAATGGCGATGATGGCTGATGAGTCGATGACCATCAATCAAAATGGCCGAATTCGTTGTACCCAATGATCTCGTCAGCGGTGCGGTTATCCAAAGTTGGCAACTCCGCAACCTGCCTCTGAATCTCCTGGATTTTTGCCCAAAGCTCCTCTTTGGCTGTGGGTGTCTGGACAGCGCTTTGCCGCCGCAAGGAAAGATCAAGGGACTCGCTCAGGGCCTCGGTGATCGGCTTGCCGGTCAGGCGCGCCAATTTGCGGGCTTTCTCTTCAACAACCTTGTTTTTGATGCTCAACGCCATTTGAGGTACCTACTACCTAAATTGCTACCTGCTACCTAGATAGCACATTCAAGCGGGAATTCAACCCGCCTGCCCCATAGCGCATCGTGCGAGCAGGTGGAATCGCCTGCGAAGCGAAAGAGCGCCAATTCAAAATGATGGCGCAACTTTCCGCCTTCAACCGCTGCGCACTTGAAGGTGCGTTGCGCTGAGCCAGCCAAACAGCTTATCGAAGCCGCCGAACGGATAGAGGTGAGGTGCAGCGATATTCAGCTCCGGCTTGTCGAAGTGCAGCTTCGCCAGTTGCTCCACAAATTCAGTGGGTTCCGACACGGTCAGCAGTTTGGTGATGTTGAGCGCCTGTTTGCGGATGAAGCGGGCGGAATTGCCGACCCCGCACATGGCGGCATATCTCACCAGTGTCTTGATGGTCGCCGGACCCGGCACGCCCACATGGATCGGCAGGTTGATGCCCGCCTCGCGCAGTTGTGAGGCCCAGAGTGCCAGGGGGCCTGCGTCAAACAGGAATTGCGTGGCGATGAAGCCCTCGATGCCGTTCGATTTCAACCACCCCGATTTTTCCTGCAATGCATGTGTCAGGGCGTTGTCACCGTGTTTCCTGGTGATGTCAGGGTTGCCTTCCGGGTGTCCTGCCATGCCGACCCGCGTGATGCCTGCCTTCTGAAAGGCCCCGGTTTGCAGCAACTGGATCGCCGCATCGAATTTGCCGATGGGTTCCGGCGCACCGCCCCCCAATACCAGAACGGTTTTGACACCGGCCTCGCCCGCGAAGGCCGAAAGCCTCTGCGTCAGGTCCTGCTCGTCGCGCACAAACCGCGCCGGTACATGGGGAATGGGCTTAAAGCCAAGCCGCCACAACTCGGCGCAAGCTGCAATTTGCGCCGCCAGGTCCTGGGCCTCAATCAGGGCAATGAAGACCTTGGTGCCAGGCGGCAGATTGTCCTTGAGCAACGGAAATTTCTCGATCTGCTTGCCGGTCACTTCAATCGAAGCCTGCTGCAGGAAGGCACCCGTGGGGTTGGCCAGGGCGGCAGACGCCGTTGGGGTAAAGGTGACGCTGGTATCCATGAACAAAGCCTCGGCAGAACGACAAAACAAGGGAGCAACGGACGATCAAACGGATGCGATTTGGGAGAGGAAAGTTGCTCCAGCATATTGATTTTGC
>JANPDD010000138.1:0-5497 GCA_031431295.1 Hyphomicrobiales bacterium
CGGGAATGTAGTGGCCCTTGGCGGCCTCGCGTTCGATCATGATTTGGGGTGGCGACCAGCTTGGCCACTCCGCCTTGCGGCCGATGGTGGATGAACCACTCCACTGCATGCCGTCGCGGCCCACGCCCACGGAATAGCGGATGGCCTCGCCATCACCGAGCACATAATAGAGCGCCCGCTCCGGCGTACGCACGATCAGGCTGCCCCTGGGATATTTGCTCTCGCTCCACGAAACTGTTTCGCGGGTCTGCCGGTTGGAAAGGCCCACCCCTGCGGAAAATGCTGCCGTCTGCACGCCTGCCCTCCGCGTGACGCGCGCGCTGCGCTTGCCGAAGAGGCAATCCATGAAGCCCTTGCAGTCCTTTTTGAGGGCAAAACTGGTGCTGGAGGCAGGTTGGACCTGGAGACGGCGTTGCTTCTTGGCAAGCAGGGCCTTCTTCGTCCTCAGCTTTGCGGCATCCGCCTCGGCTTCCCGCAATTCTTTTTCGGCCACAAGCTTTGCGGCAAGGGCCTTCTTCTTCCTGAGGAGGATCGTTTGTTCCTCCTTGGTTGGTGCCGCCACGACTGGCGACACTGTTGCCATTGCCACAGCCAGTCCCAAGGCTGCCGCCATCAATATCCGCATGATCCCAAAACCTCTTGAGTTGCCCAGTCGCTTCCTATCTGAATCGGCCAGCATCCCGCAAGGTGGTTAAGGTCAGGTTTCCGGTAAATTCAGGCGGATGTGGAGTTCGCGCAACTGTTTGGCCGTCACGTCAGAGGGTGCGCCCATCAACAGGTCCTGGGCCTGCTGGTTCATGGGGAACAACACGACCTCGCGGATGTTGGGCTCGTTGCATAAAAGCATCACAATGCGGTCCACCCCCGGCGCAATGCCACCATGGGGGGGAGCGCCATATTGGAAGGCACGGTACATGCCGCCGAACTTTTCGAGGATCACCTCTTCCGGGTAGCCCGCGATCTCGAAAGCCTTCTTCATCACCTCCGGCTTGTGGTTGCGGATGGCGCCTGACGACAGCTCTACACCGTTGCAGACGATGTCGTACTGATAGGCGTTGATGGTGAGCGGGTCCTGTGTCTCCAGCGCTTCAAGACCACCCTGCGGCATGGAGAAAGGGTTGTGGGAGAAGTCGATCTTCTTCTCCTCCTCGTTCCACTCATACATCGGGAAATCGACGATCCAGCAGAAGTCGAAGCGGTCCTTGGCGATGAGGTTCATTTCCTCGCCCGTCTTGGTGCGGGCCTCGCCTGCGAATTTGTAGAACTTGGAGGGGACGCCCGCGATGAAGAACGCCGCATCGCCCACACCAAGGCCCAGCTGGTCCTTGATTGCGGTTGTACGTTCCGGCCCAATGTTCTTGGCGATGGGGCCAGCTCCACCCTCCTCACCTTCGCGCCAGAACACATAGCCTAGACCCGGCTGGCCTTGGCTCTGCGCCCAGCTATTCATGCGGTCACAGAAAGCGCGGGAGCCACCGCCCTTCACGGGAATGGCCCAGACTTCGACCTTGGGATCGTTGGCGATCATGCCTGCAAACACTTTGAAGCCAGAGCCAGCGAAATGTTCGGTGACGCTCTGCATCTTGATGGGGTTGCGAAGGTCAGGCTTGTCGGTGCCGTACATGCGCACCGAATCCTTGAAAGCAATATGCGGGAATTTCTGCGTCACGGGCAGCCCGCCGCCAAATTCCTGAAACACGCCGCGCAACACGGGCTCGACGGCGTTGAACACGTCGTCTTGCGTCACAAAGCTCATCTCAATGTCGAGCTGGTAGAATTCGCCCGGTGAACGGTCAGCGCGGGCGTCTTCATCCCTGAAGCAGGGTGCAATCTGGAAGTAGCGGTCAAAGCCCGACATCATCAGCAATTGCTTGAACTGCTGCGGCGCTTGCGGCAGCGCGTAGAACTTGCCGGGGTGAACCCGTGACGGCACCAGATAGTCGCGTGCTCCCTCCGGTGAGGACGCGGTGAGGATCGGCGTCTGGAACTCAAAGAAGCCCTGTTCCACCATGCGGCGGCGCAGCGAATTGATGATCGCGCCCCGCTTCATGATGTTGCCGTGGATGCGGTCGCGGCGAAGGTCGAGGAAGCGGTACTTCAGGCGAATGTCTTCCGGATATTCCGTGTCGCCAAACACCGGCAGCGGCAGTTCGGCAGCCTGGCTCAGCACTTCAATTTCGGTGGCATAGACTTCAACAAGACCTGTGGGCATGTCGGCGTTCTCAGTTCCGGCAGGACGCGCCCGGACAGAACCGTCAATCCTGACAACCCATTCCGAGCGCAGGGTTTCGGCAATCTTGAAGGCTGCCGTATCCGGGTCGGCCACTATTTGCGTGATGCCATAATGGTCGCGCAGGTCGATGAACAGCAATCCGCCGTGGTCGCGCACCCGATGCACCCATCCTGACAGGCGTGTGTCGCCACCTGCCTGTTCAGCACGAAGCCCGCCACAGGTGTGGCTGCGGTAACTATTGGGGGTCATTGACGTCCTCGGAAATGCTTAAAAATCACGCGCTAAAGCACATGACCGCCCCGATTTGTCAAGTTTGTGGGGCCAGCCTCAGCCCGGCGTGCCGCCAAACAGCACGAAGGGCTTTTTGCAGACCTTCTTGCCGTCTTTCACGGTACATTTCAAAGCCACCTTCTTCGGCTTCTTTTTGGTTTCCGGCTTCTTGATGGTCTTGTCGATATCGGCTCCCACAGCGGCAAACGACCGCTTGAGCCCAACCTCTTTGGACCACCACGGCGTGACCGATTTTCCATCGGCAGAACGCGAGCCAAAGTCGAAGAACCCGCCGCGCAGGGTGACACTCGTGTTGCTCATGCCTGAGTCACGCACGAGGTCGAACAGGATCTTGGCATTGTCAGGGTGCAAACGCACACAGCCATGGGAGGCGCGCCGTCCAAGGCTCTTGACATAAAAGCTGCCGTGGATGGCGTGCCCGCGGGGTGTAAAAAAAATCGAGTGCGGCATGGGGGCATCGTCCCATTCCTTGGAGAAGTGCTCGGCCTCCATGCGGAAGGGCCGGTAGGTGCCGCCGGGTGTTTCATAGCCTGCTGCGCCGGTGGACACCGGCCAGACATATTCTGTCTCGCCATCCACTTTGACAGTCATCTTCTGGGAAACTTTGTTGATGATGATTTCAACGCGCGCGGCGAGCGCTGCGTTCGACATGAACGCAAGTCCAAGAACGACGACAAAGAAAGTGGTAATGAAATGATGGGCCCGCATACTCGTGTTCCCCTGATACTGATATCGCCGGGTCAGGTTATGCGAAATTGCCGGAGGCGTCGAGAAGAAATGGCCAATTGCCGCGCCGACTGAGAAGGCGGATAAGACCTGACAAAACGGAGATTCCCTTGCCGCACTCCCTGTTTCGATCGGATTTCCGGGCGATCCCTTACTGGTGGGAGGCCTATGCGCCAGTTGCACTTGACCCTGTTGACCTGCCGAAGGATGTGGGGGTCGCCATTGTGGGCGGCGGTTATGCGGGCCTGAATGCGGCACTTGAGCTTGCCAGACATGGCATCGAATCCATTGTTCTCGATGCGGCGGAACCCGGCTTTGGCGGCTCAACGCGCAACGGCGGCCAGGTTTCGGGCGGCGTCAGCGTCGGCAAGCGCATCATCAACCGGGCGCTTTCGCCCGAGGAGGCAAAGCCATTCCTGCATGATGCCGTGGAGGCCTTCAGCCATATTGAGGGCCTGATCAGTGAAAATGCCATTGATTGCGGCTGGACCAAGTCCGGGTATTTCCTCGGGGCCTGGTGCAAATCCCACTATGACGCCATGGCGAAAAAAATCGCGCTGCTGAATGCCGAGGCGCAAGCAGACGCTTTCCTGGTGAGCCGCGAAGAACAGCGCAGCGAAATCGGCTCGGACTATTACCACGGCGGCATGGTCGTGTCGCGGGCGGCCCATCTCCACCCTGCCCTCTACTTCAAAGGCCTGCTTGGTCTGGTGCGGGCGGCGGGCGTGCCAATTGCATCGCGCACGCCCGTTACCGGATTGACGCAAGAAGCTGGCGGGGCGTGGCAGGTGAAGACGCCGAGGGGAACCTTGCGCGCCGGAAATGTAGTCATTGCCACAAATGGTTACACGGGAGATGTGACACCGCAGTTGAAATGCCGGATCGTGCCGGTTGGCTCCTACATCATTGCCACCGAAGAATTGCCAGCCGAACTCACGTCATCCCTATCGCCCAAGAACCGCAGCTATGCTGATACACGGCGCGTCCTCACCTATTACCGCCTGTCGCCGGACGGCACGCGTATGATCTTTGGCGGCAGGGCGAGGTTTGGTTTCAGCGATCCGACCGAAACGGCCCCCCTCCTCCATCGTTTCATGGTAGACCGTTTCCCGCAGCTTCGGGGCACAAAGATCACCCACGCCTGGACCGGCAACGTCGCCTTCACGCTGGATGAGTTGCCCCACATGGGAAAACTGGATGGACTGCATTTCGCGCTCGGCTGCAACGGGTCCGGGATTGCCATGATGGGCTATCTGGGCCGCGAAACGGCACGCAAGATCATGGGCAAACAGAACCACCGGGTCGCCTTCGACCAGCCGGAGTTTCCAACACACCCCCTCTACAACGGCAATCCCTGGTTCCTGCCGCTGGTCGGCGGATACTTCCGGGCGGCGGACTGGTACGACAGAAAATTCAGGTGAGCAATGTTGTGACTTGCCTCACTTGTCATCGGACTGTCATAAGAGTGCCGGAAAGCCCTGACCAGCAAGCTGGTGTAACTGGTGCCAGGGCATTCCAGTGCGTAGTGCGCCAAGACGGAGGACCGGCCCATGAGGAGCGACATGAAACTCGATGTGAAAGATCTGGGATCAGGCACAAAGGAAGCCAAGCTTGATGGCAAGCTGGACATCCACGGAGCCCTGGCGATCGATGATGCTTTTGCGGAGCTCGCGGGCGCCAGCAAAAACATCCTGGTTGACCTGTCAGGTGTCACCTATCTTGCCTCACTCGGCATTCGCACTTTGGTGCAAGCGGCAAAGACGCTGTCCAACAATGGCGGAAGCATCGTTCTCTTTGCACCCCAGGAAAATGTGGAAAAGGTTCTGCGCGCCACCGGCATTGACACCGTCATTCCTGTGCGCCACGGGCGTGAGGAAGCATTGGCGCTGCTGTCGAAGTGACGATGCAGGCGCTCCATCCCCACACCGGCGGGGTGGAGAAACGCCGCTTCGATGCAAGCTGGGAAGCGATGGCGGAGGCCCAAATCTGGCTGACCGACATGTGTGCCGCATTGGGCCTGCCCGACGGTCCAGGCAATTCCCTTCAAGTCTGCTTTGAGGAACTGGCAACCAACATCCTCCGCCACGGCAATGTGCCGGGTGGCGGGACGGCTGCGCACGGGCCGCTGTGGATAGAAGTCTCCATCGGCACGGACAACAGACAGGCCATTCTCACCGTACAAGACAATGCTGCGGGCTTTGATTTGCCGCACGAGCTTGCTCACAGCGCCGACAGGGCGAGCGGCAG
>JANPDD010000139.1:0-15924 GCA_031431295.1 Hyphomicrobiales bacterium
CAGCCGAGGTCCCGGCTTCCGGTTGGATGGTGCAGGTTGCCTCCGCTGTCAGTGAAAATGCTGCCTGGTCCACCTGGAACAAAATGCAGAAGCGCTCAAAGCTGTTGCGCGGACTGAAACCCGTTGTGGTTAGGGCTGATCTCGGCAGCAAAGGCATTTTCTACCGGGTGAGGCTGAAGGGCTTTGAAGGTCAAGATGACGCCAAGGCGGCCTGCAACAAGCTGCAGGCAGGCGGCGTCAGCTGCTATGTCAGCAAGGGCTGAGACACACCCTCTGCCCGAATGCGAGCGCCATGGTTCCGGCGTCATTCGACAGCTGAGCATCCATTTTTATGGGGCGAATACTCGCTAAAATTGCTGATGCGATAATGACAGGATTTTAATGTGCGCCGGTCAAAAACGGGGGGAGAGGCCGTGCGCAATGGACCAGGATTGCTATGAAGATGCGATGAAGCCCGTGCTTGAGCGGTTTTCCGTGCCAGTCCCGGGGCCAGTCCCGGGGCCAGTCCCGGGGCCGGTCCCGCGAAGCGAAGAAGCAAGAACTTTGGTGCTCAGTCAACCGCGATTTTCAGGCGCTGCCGTGTCCAGGAATCTTGAAGGCGAACCGCATGTTGCGCGCTCACTTTGCGAAGACAACGTGCGTTTGCGCCAGGAGCTCCTGGGGCGCATCCATGTCCACAACGCCGAATTTTTTGAACACTTGATCATTGATGTGTTGCTGCATCTGGGTTACGGCGGCAGGCGTCGCGATCTTGCCCGGAGCCTTGGCAGAAGTCATGATGGTGGCATTGATGGGATCATTTCACAGGACGAGCTTGGCCTCGACGTCATTCTTGTGCAGGCGAAGCGGCTGAAGCCGGGTTCAACGGTTGCCATTTCCCATGTGCGGGATTTTGCCGGCAGCCTTGACTCGCGCCAGGCAAACAAGGGCGTGTTCGTGACGACCGCCCAGTTTCCGGCTTCCGCAGCGGAGTTCGTCGCAAAGGTTTCCCGGCGCATTGTCCTTATCAGTGGTGACCAACTCGCCAGTATAATGATCCGCCACAACATTGGCGTCAGGGTGAAGCAGACATACCAGTTCAAGGAACTGGAACCTTCCTACTTCAAGTCAGTCGCGGCGGCAGTGCGGTCTATTCCTTCAGCAGGAATGTGACCTTCATGTTGACCCGCCATTCCGCCACCTTGCCGTTTTTCACAACGCACTTGATGTCCTGAAGCCAGGCGCCCTCAACATTGTCGATTGTGCTGTCAACGCGGTGAATGCCCGATTCAACCGCGTCTTCGATCGACTTCGTTGAAGAGGCTGTGATTTCAATAACTTTTGCGACTGATGTCATGGTGCTACTCCGGGTTATGAACAGCGCGTTCAGGCCATTTTGCGCCTTGCCGCGACAGCGGCTAGAACGCTTTCCGGAAACACTATGACATGCCCCTGAATTTGATCAAACTCTGTGTTGGCGTGGCCGAAGTCGAGGAACTTGAGGCCTGGATTGGCGACTGTGCGGCGGGGCGGGACACGCTTGACCACACCACGCGCATGTTTCCGCGCCGCGGGCGGGAGATACTGGATGGCGGTTCGTTGTACTGGGTGATCCGCGGGTTGGTGTTGTGCCGCCAGCCCATTGCCGACCTGGTTGCGGCAAGAGGCAAGGATGGCATTGAGCGCTGCCGCATCATGTTCAAGCCAGAGATCATTTTGGTCAGGCCCATGCCGCGTCGCGCCTTCCAGGGTTGGCGTTACCTTGACGCCGCAGACGCACCACCTGACTTGCCGCGGCTGGCGGGCGGCAGGGGCCTTTCCGACAAGATGCGCCGCGAATTGGCGGCATTGGGACTGCTTTAGAGCAACGGGCGAGCAAGTGGAATCACTTGCGAAGCGAAAGTTGCTCCAGATTCAATATGCTACAGCAACTCGTCTGCGTTCAATTGAACGCAGGTTGCTGTAGACGGTTATCAAACCGCGATATTGTCGATCAGCCTGGTCTTTCCGAGCCAGGCAGCGGCCAAAATTCGCAGTGGTTCGTCGCGTGACAGGGGTACGGCAAGCGTGTCGGCGTTGCGGGCCGTCACATAGTCAACCTTGAAGCCCAGCGTGTTCAGCGAACGTGCGGCGGACTTGGTCGCAGCCTGGAGATCAGCGCCGTTAGCAATCTTTTCCGCCGCCTGGTGCAGGGAGCGGATGATTGCCGTTGCCTGGTGGCGTTCATGTTTTGACAGGAAGCGGTTGCGGGAGGATTTGGCGAGGCCATCATCTTCGCGGACAGTCGGCACACCGACGACCTCAATGGCAAGGTTCAGATCGCGGGCCATCTGCCGCACCACGAGAAGTTGCTGATAGTCCTTTTCCCCAAAAAAGGCCTGGTCCGCCCGTGATTGAATAAACAGTTTGGCGACGACTGTCGCAACGCCGTCAAAAAAATGTGGACGGAACTTGTCTTCGAGCCCTGCCTTGGCGGGACCAGCCACGCTCACTGTTGTGGCAAAGCCTGCGGGGTAAATTTCAGAAGGATCCGGAATGTAGACGACGTGGGCGCCAGCTTTTTCAAGCATCGCCAGGTCGTTTTTTTCGTCGCGGGGATAGCGCCCCAGGTCTTCGTGGGGCGCAAACTGTTTGGAGTTCACAAAAATTGTGACGGCGGACCTTTTCGAGCGCAAAAGTGCTGCTTCGAGCAATGCCAAGTGGCCTTCATGCAAGGCACCCATGGTGGGAACAAGGCCCAGGCTTTCACCCGTCGCAGCCCAAGGCTCGCAAACTTCGCGCAATGCTTTTTGGGAGCGAGCCACGGCAAGTGTCATATTGGGCGCTCGCCAGCAGAGTGCTCATGGGGCGGGATGGGCAGCATGGGTGTCTCCTTTACTTCTTCCATGACAAAAAAGGAATTCGTGCCTTCAACCATCGGCAGCTGACCAATGACACCACCCAGAACTTCGCGGTACTCGCTCATGTCCCGTACCCTTATTTTCAAAAGATAGTCAAACCCGCCACCTGTCATGTGGCATTCCAGAATTTGCCGCACGGGTCTGACCGCGAGATTGAATGCCGCAAGTGTTGCCTCATCCGTTGCCCGCAGTTTCACTGTGACAAAAACCAGAAGTTCGGCGTCAAGTGCTGCAGGCGCAATGCGGGCGTGATAGCCCAGGATCACACGCTCACGCTCCAACCGGCGCATGCGCAGTGTGCACGGCGTGGCGGACAGGTTGACCCGCCGCGACAAGTCAGTGACCGACAGGCGCGCATCCCTTTGAAGTTGGTCGATGATCTGCAAGTCAGTGCGGTCAAGATTCGCCACAGCACGGTCCTCTCGTGGTGATAATCAACAACAGTATTGGCAATTTTGGCTGATAGGCACAACCCACGGGTAAAATTTGGCGAAACCAAAACCCGGAAAAGCGCTACAACCGCAGTCTCAGGAGAGTCAACATGGGAATGCCCGCTCGTCACGCAATTGCCGAGGCCCTGTTTCAGGATGAAACGCGCCTCGTGGCCAGACTTGCAGCCGCTGCTGCCTTGTCGCCGGAACAAAATCTGGAGGTCTCACGCCGGGCACGAAGGTTGGTTGAGGAGGTGCGTGCCAACCGCCGGTCCCAGGGCTCGATTGATTCCTTCATGCAACAGTTTTCACTGTCTTCGGAAGAGGGCGTGGTGCTCATGTGCTTGGCGGAGTCCCTGTTGCGGATTCCCGACGCCGGAACGGCCGACAGGCTGATTGCCGACAAGATCGGCGAAAAGGACTGGGAAGCCCATCTCGGCCAGTCACCATCCCTGTTCGTCAATGCTTCGGCCTGGGGACTGATGCTGACAGGCAAGCTGGTTGAACTCGGAAAGTCACCGGGCAGCAGTGCCATGGCATCGCTCAAGAAACTCGTTTCGAGGTCCGGCGAACCCTTCATCCGCACAGCCATGAAGCAGGCCATGCGCATCATGGGAAAGCAATTTGTGCTGGGCCGGACCATTGCCGAAGCTTTGGAAACCGCAGCACCGCTGGCCCGGGACGGCTGGCGCTTTTCCTATGACATGCTGGGCGAAAGTGCCATGACGGCGGCTGACGCCGAGCGCTACCAGGCTTCCTATCTCAAGGCCGTGCAAGCCGTTGGCAAGGCTGCTGTGGGGAGCGATGTGTTTTCCCGTCCCTCGGTGTCGGTCAAGCTTTCGGCGCTCAATCCGCGCTACGAAGAAAAGGCCAAGGCCCGCTGCCTGCCGGACCTGCGCGAGCGGGTGTTGCAACTGGCGCTTGCCGCCAGGGCCAGCAACATGGGTCTCACCATCGATGCGGAAGAAGTGGCGCGGCTTGATATTTCCCTCGCGTTTTTTGCCGGGCTTGCAGCCATGCCGGAACTTGCAGGCTGGAACGGCCTTGGCCTTGCGGTGCAGGCCTATGGGCGGCGGGCGCTGCCGACACTTGAGTGGCTTGCCGCACTTGCCACAGAAACAGGGCGCGTGCTGCCGGTCCGCCTGGTCAAGGGGGCCTATTGGGACACGGAAATCAAGCGGGCGCAGGAAGCCGGGCTCGAAACCTTTCCGGTTTTCACACGCAAGGTCTCAACCGATGTGAGCTACCTTGCCTGTGCCCGCTTCATGCTGTCGCAGCGCGATAAGTTTTTCCCGCAGTTTGCCACCCACAATGCCCAAACCGTGGCGGCGATTTCAGTGATGGCGGGCGACGACCGGCGCTTCGAGTTCCAGCGTTTGCATGGCATGGGCCAGGCGCTCTATGAGCATGTCGTTGCGGGTGGTGCCATCAACCAACCATGCCGCATCTATGCGCCTGTCGGCAGCCACGAAGACTTGTTGGCCTATTTGGTGCGGCGATTGCTCGAAAACGGTGCCAATACATCTTTTGTGAACCGGTTGGCCGATGACGAGGCACCGATTGAGGCCATCACAGCCGATCCTGTGCAGGCCGTGCAGAAGTTATCGGTGATCCCTAACCCTGGCATTGCGGTGCCCGCGCGGCTTTTTGGAGTGCGCGACAATGCAGCGGGCATTGCCACTTGGCATGGTCCGCTGCGCGCAGAACTGATGCAGGCCATCGCCAACGCAACGGCTGAAAAAACCATGGCCATGCCGCTGATCGGCGGCAAAGCCGTCAATGGCAAAAGCCGCACCATCACCTCGCCCCAGAACCACAACGAAAGAGTGGGCGATGTTGTTGAAGCCTCGCCGGGTGATGTGTCCCGTGCCGTCGCCAGTGCCGCTGCGGCACAGGTGGAGTGGGACCGGTCCGGAGGTCAAGCGCGTGCGGCCCTGCTGGAACGGGCAGCAAACCTTTACGAACAGAACCGTGCAAAACTCCTGGGGCTCTTGATCCGTGAAGCTGGTAAAACGCTGGACAACGCGGTGGCGGACCTGCGCGAGGCGGTCGATTTCCTGCGCTACTACGCCGAACGGGCGCGCGGCGAATTTTCGGCACCAACTGCGCTGCCGGGGCCGACAGGCGAGCGCAATGAGATGTCGTTGCATGGTCGCGGTGTTTTCGCCTGCATTGCGCCGTGGAATTTTCCACTTGCGATTTTTACCGGACAGGTTGCGGCGGCGCTGGCTGCGGGCAACAGCGTCATCGCCAAGCCGGCGGAGCAAACGCCGCTTGTTGCCTTTGAGGCTGTGAGGCTGCTGCACAAGGCTGGCATACCCGGCGATGTGCTGCAGTTCCTTCCGGGCGATGGTGCTGCAATTGGCCGTGTGTTGCTGGCAGAACGCGCGCTTTCCGGCGTTGCCTTCACGGGTTCCAATGAAACGGCTGGCGTGATCGCCCGGGCATTAGCGGCACGGCCGGGGCCCATTGCAACCTTGATCGCAGAGACCGGCGGCATGAATGCCATGATCATGGACTCGTCCGCGCTGCCCGAACAGGCGGTGCGCGACGTGGTGGCGTCGGCCTTTGACAGTGCGGGGCAGCGCTGCTCCGCTGCACGCATCCTTTTTGTACAGGAAGACGTTGCCGAAAAAGTCGTCAAGATGCTGGCCGGCTGCATGGCGGAACTGGTTATCGGCGACCCCATGGACTACGCCACCGATGTGGGGCCGGTCATTGACATGGAAGCCAAGCAGCGTTTGGAGAAACACAAGGCCCGCATGGCGCGGGAGGGCAAACTCATTCACGCCTGCGCGCTTTCTCAAGCAACGGTCAATGGCACGTTTGTTGCGCCTGCCGCCTATGAACTTTCATCCATCGCCAATTTGAAGGAAGAAGTTTTTGGCCCCATCCTGCATGTCGTGCGCTTTGGTGGAGAACGTCTTGACGGCGTGATTGAAGCCATCAACGCCACGGGGTTCGGGCTGACACTCGGCCTTCACACGCGGATCGAGGATGTCATCGATGAGGTCCGGCGAAAGGCGCGTGTGGGCAATCTTTATGTGAACCGCAACCAGATCGGGGCTGTGGTGGGGGCGCAGCCCTTTGGCGGTGAAGGCCTGTCAGGCACCGGCCCCAAGGCGGGTGGCGCGCATTATCTGCAACGCTTTGCCATTGAGCGGGTGATGAGCTGGGACACGACGGCGTCCGGCGGCAACGCCTCGCTGATGTCCATGGAGGCCGGGACCTGACTGTCTCTACTCCCTGGTCTTGAGGGCAATGCCGCGGTCAACAGCCCTTCTCCCGAATTTTTCGCGGATGATGTCCATGGCCTTTTCTGCCTTGGCGCCGGCCTGCATGCGGGGATCGAGTGTCGGTTCTTCGCCCGCCATTTCCTGAAGTTGCGAGAGAGCCACACCCAGCAGCCGGAATTTTGTGCCTGTCGCCTCCTTGTGAAGCAGCGGCTTTGCCGCCTCAAACATGCGGTGGGCAAGCTGGGTTGGGTCCTCCAGCGTGGTGGCGCGGGTGCGCAGCTTGAAATCAGCTGTCTTGAGTTTCAACGTCACGGTGTGGCCGCCACAGCCTTGTGACTTGGCGCGGCGCGACACCTTCTGCGCCATGGACCAGAGCACGGCTTCAAGTTCAGCCCGGTCCGACACATCGCTGTTGAACGTGGTTTCGGCGCCAATGCTCTTGGCGTTCTCATCGGTGGAGACTTGGCGCCAATCCTCGCCGCGTGACAGGTGGTAGAGTCTTGACCCCATGGCACCGTAGCGGCGCAGCAGGTCGTTTTTTTCCATGTGCTGCAGTTGGGCGATCAGGGTGATGCCGTCCCGGGTGAGGCTTTCCTGCATGGCGCGGCCCACGCCCCAGATGAGGCTCACAGGCTTTTTGGCAAGAAAGCCTTTCGCCTCGGCCTTGCCTATCACCGAGAAGCCTCGGGGCTTTTCCAGGTCTGAGGCGACCTTTGCCAGATACTTGTTGGGCGCAAGGCCCACGGAAGCGGTAATCCCCACCTCGCTTTCGATCCTCTGCAGCAATGCCGCAAGGGTCTTTGCAGGGATACGCCGGTGCAGGCGCTCGGTGCCACCGAGATCGAGAAAGGCTTCGTCAATTGACAGGGGTTCGACAAGCGGCGTCACACCCAGCATCAAGTCTCGCACTTGTCTGCCAGCCTCCGCATACTTGGCCATGTTGGGCTTTACGACCACGGCATCGGGCGCCAGTTTCAGGGCCTTGAACATCGGCATGGCCGAGCGGACGCCTCGGATGCGGGCGATGTAGCAACAGGTGGAAACGACGCCACGCTGGGCGCCGCCCACAATCACTGGCTTGTCAGCCAGCAAAGGATTGTCGCGTTTTTCGATTGCCGCATAGAAGGCGTCACAATCGATATGGGCAATCGTCAGTCCGGCAAGTTCGTCGTGGCGCACAAGCCGGGGCGAGTGACAGGCATGGCAACGCTGCTCATCGCCGCGTGTGTCTGCGAGGCAATCCCGGCAGAAGCCTGGTGGTGGCGCTGCATCCATGGCCAGCAGAATAGGACGTTTGGACGGCGGATGCGAGGGAAGGGGTGCTGTGTGGCGCGCTAGCAGTTGAACAATGATTCGATGTGGGGCAGGGCCTCGTCCCAGTGGGAAGTGCGCAGGGAAACGAAGGCCAGGTGTTCAACATGTCTCGCAAATCGTTCGTCCTGCAGGAAATGCACGAGATGGACGGCGGGTGCGTGCGCGTGGGCCGATTGAATGAACCCGGGGCTGTCATCCACAAACACTGTCGGCTGGCTGGTCATGTCTGCCAGATGACGGATGGCTGGACCTTTGGGCCCGGCGTTCGTCACCACCGGAAAATCGAGTCCGTGGTTTTGCAGGTTCTCGATGCGTTTGTCGCGGGCGTGGTGCGGAAGATTCGTGAGCATGACCACGGTAGCCTCACGCGACAAGCAGTGCAGCGCGTCGATTGCACCATCAATGGCAGCAAGTTCGGCCGTGTGCCGGTGAAAGAAATCATCGATGAGTTCGGCAGTCTCTTCTGCAGCAATGGAGGTGTTGCCTCCCCTGTGGCGGATATTGCCGTTGAGGGCGAAGCTGGTTGTGTCGAGCCACAGACTCCGCTGCCCAAGGTATGCTTCAAGGGCGCGGGTAAAATGCACGACGACTTCATCAACATCACAAATCAGCAGGGGTCGCCTGGGGCTCACCCGAATGCCGGCGAGTTGGCGGCTGGTGAATTCGGGAATCATGGCGAATATCCTGGCAGTCGGGCGCGGGCCTGAACAACGGCGGCCGGGTTCAATCCCTGGTTGGCGGCGAAGGCCAGCAGCAGCGATTCGTTGGCCAAGACATGGTCCAGCAGGCCAGCCTGGAAATCCAGGCTTGCGGCAAGGTGTTTCAAATCACCTGGCGAGAGTCCAGCCAATTCCATGAACTGCCACAGGTGATTTCCATCCTCAGCCATGAATTCAAGCAATTTCAGCGCGATACCTGAAGCGTCCTGAGCAGTGGCAATGGTGTTCTTAACCAATTCGTTCTCCGGTGGTTAACCAGCCAGTGGCCGGGGGCAGGCGGGTTAAGGTGTTGGTTACGCTCGTGGGCCAAGACGATGGAAAGATATGGGGACAATTCGTGTCTCCTGCGTGGTAGCCCGCACTGCATAGTGTCGTACTGTGTGATTCTGGCAATAGCGCGGGGTAAGCGGATGCAGGAGCGCAAATGGACTACCAGCAGACCACTCCACAATCCGGACCGGGGCCCGTGGGAGTGATGGCTTCAATGCAAAAAACCGTGCTGGTGGTTGAGGACAACGAACTCAACATGAAACTGTTCAACGACCTGCTTGAAGCCCATGGCTACAGGGTCGTGCAGACGCGTGATGGCCTTTCGGCGCTGGACATGGCGCGCAAGCACATGCCCGATCTCATTCTGATGGACATTCAGTTGCCGGAGGTTTCAGGCATCGAAGTGACGAAGTGGCTCAAGGAAGATGATGTGCTTCGCGCCATACCGGTGATTGCCGTCACCGCCTTTGCCATGAAGGGCGATGAACAGAAAATCCGTGAAGGTGGCTGTGAAGCCTACATATCAAAACCCATTTCCGTCCTGAGTTTCCTGCAAACAATTGACGGGTTCCTGAAGAAAAAAACATGACAGCCCGCGTTCTCGTCGTCGACGACATCATGGCCAATGTCAGACTGCTCGAAGCCAAGCTTTCGGCCGAGTATTTTGACGTGGTCACGGCGATGAACGGCGTCGACGCGCTCGAAGCCATCCACAGATCGAAGCCTGACATTGTGCTGCTTGACGTGATGATGCCGGGGATCGATGGTGTTGAAGTCTGCAGGCGGATCAAAGGCAATCCGGAGACACAGCACATTCCCGTGGTCATGGTCACGGCACTTGACCAGCCGGAAGACAGGGTGCGGGGGCTGGAGGCGGGTGCCGATGACTTCCTGACGAAACCCGTCAATGATTTGTCGCTTTTTTGCCGCATCAAGAGCCTTGTGCGCCTGAAAATGCTGACGGATGAGTTGCGCATACGATCATCAACCGGTGACGCAATTGGCGTGGTGTCGCCCAATGACGACCAGATCCTGCGGCGCCCAGGCAATGTTTTCCTGGTGGATCCAAACCGGGGCTCAGCGGACCGGATCAAGTCCATCCTTTCCGAAAAACACAATGTGACTCACATCGAAGATCCCGCCCAGGCGCTCGATGTCATTGCCGGCGAATGCGCACAGTGTGAATTGGTTGTCGTGTGTTTCGACAAGGATGTCTACGATGGGTTGCGCCTGTGCTCCCAGCTTCGCTCCCTCGAAGCCACACGCCAGACTCCCCTGATGGCGGTGGTCAATTCGGACGAGCAGTCATTGTTGATGAAGGCCCTGGACATGGGGGTCAACGACTACATCATGCGACCGGCTGACCGCCAGGAAATGCTGGCGCGGGCCAGTACGCAGGTCAGGCGCTGGCGCTACACCGAACAGCTCCGGGCCTCGGTCAAGGCATCGATCGCCATGGCGATAACCGACGCCCTGACGGGCCTCTATAACCGGCGCTACCTGGAGACCCATCTCAGCCACATGATTGAGCACTACGTCAACCGCGGCAAGGTACTCTCGGTGCTTGCCCTTGATGTGGACTACTTCAAGGCCATCAACGACAATCATGGCCATGACGCGGGCGACAAGGTTTTGCAGGAACTGGCGGATCGCTTGCGCGAACATACCCGGACCGTGGATCTCTGCTGTCGCACGGGCGGCGAGGAGTTCATCATAGCCCTGCCGAACACGGATCAGGCCACGGCAGAAAAGATCGCTGAGCGCCTGCGCAGGGCAGTGGCATCCAAGTCCTTCAACATCGGTACGGCAAGCCTTGTACCCGTCACGGTTTCACTCGGCATGTCGACACTTTTCGGCATCGAAGACAGCATGGAAAAGCTGCTGAAACGCGCCGACGGCGCGCTCTATCGGGCCAAGAGAGAAGGCCGCAACAAGGTCGTCAAGGCCGGGCTCGTCGCCTGAATTCTCCTGCCGCATCTTGCAGACCATGCCCGGCTTTGCCCTTTGCGTGGGTTAGGCTTGGGTGTAATCGGCCCCTGACATGACCGCCGCAACAACCGCCACTCCGGATTCTCCGCAAGCAGAGCTGCCCCGTGGCCGTGCCGGAGCCTCGTTCGCGGGCGCCATCGTCTTTGAGGACGTCAGCTACCAGGCGGGTTTGGTCAAGGTCCTGACCGACGTGTCTCTGACATTTGAGCCAGGCTCCGTAACCTGCCTGCTTGGCCCGTCCGGATGTGGAAAAACAACGATCCTCCGGCTCGCGGCCGGGGTCGCGAAACCAACGCGCGGGCGCATCAAGCTCGACGGAATTGAAGTTGCCGGACCCGGGACGTTCGTGCCGCCTGAAAGGCGCAATGTTGGCCTGATGTTCCAGGACTATGCGCTGTTCCCACATCTGAGTGTCGTGCAAAATGTCGCCTTTGGGCTTACCGCACTGTCGAAGGCGGAGGCGCGGCGGACGGCACTCAACGCGCTGGAACGGGTTGGGCTTGCGGCTTTTGCTGACCGGTTTCCCAACAGCCTGTCGGGGGGCGAACAACAGCGGGTTGCGCTCGCCCGTGCCATCGTGCCGCGGCCCCAGGTCATCTTGATGGATGAACCCTTCGCGGGCCTCGACCAGCGCTTGCGCGACCAGGTGCGGGCCGACACCCTGGCGGTTGTCAAGGAAACACGCGCAACCGCCGTTCTCGTGACCCATGACCCCATGGAGGCTGTCGAATTTGGTGACCGCATCCTGCTCATGCGCAATGGCGCCATCGTTCAGCAGGGCTCCCCGGCAGACCTTTATGCTGCCCCAGTCGATGCTGCTGCCGCCCAGTTTTTTTCCGCCCACAATGTTTTTGAAGGGCAGGTTGAAGGCGGCATGGTGGCGCTTCCCATCGGGACCATCGCCGCACCAGGATTTGCCGATGGTGACATCGTGGACGTGCTCTTGCGGCCCGGCGGATTGCATCTGGCCACGGGCGGGCGGGGCGTTCCTGCGCTTGTCAGGGAGGCACGGTTCCTCGGCGATTTTCTGCGCCTTGGCCTGGCCGTATGGGGGACGGAAAACCTCATAGTCGCGCTTCTGCCACAAAAGGCAAGGGTGCGGGCGGGCGAAACTGTCAATATTGTGATTGATGCGGCTGCCGTACATGTCTTCAAAAAGTCCTGAAACAACACCATATTCCAAGGTATGATCGTGGTGTGATTGCGATAGAGACTTGTTTCTGCAATAAGTGAAATTGAAACTGGAGCGGTTTTCGGCGGCTCCGTGAAATTGAGGAGTGAACGGTTATGGGTTTTGGTTCGTGGTGGCACTGGGTTATCCTGCTGGTGGTGGTGCTCGTGCTGTTTGGCGGCAAGGGCAAAGTCTCCGACCTGATGGGCGACGTGGCCAAGGGCATCAAGAGCTTCAAGAAAGGGCTCTCGGAAGAAACACCGGATGCAGCGGCCGATGTCAAGGCCATTGATGGCCAGGCGGGTGATGCCGTCAAGCAAGCCGCTGAAAAATCCAAAAGCTGACAGTGGGTCCGCCGCATGGCGGGTCATGACGAATGTTTGATTTCGGCGTCGGCTATTCCGAACTTTTTGTCTTGGCACTGGTGGCGGTCATCGTCATCGGCCCCAAGGACCTGCCCCGGGTGTTGCGGGGCTTCGGGCAGATGATGAACAAGGCGCGGGGCATGGCGCGCGAGTTCCAGGGCCAGGTGGACGCTGCCATGAAAGAGGCAGGTGCCGCTGATCTCAAGAAGGACTTTGATCAGGCCAAGGGCACCATCAGCTCGGTCATGAACACGCCCAATGTCATTTCCCCGCTGGATCAAACAATGAAGGCCAGCGGCAACAAGAGCTTCGAAAGCCATTTTGGGGCCGGGGCAGCATCGGGCGGAACACGTGTTGCGGGCGAGTTGGTGGAGCAGGGTGGCCCAACACCATGAGCCAGGACGACATTGACGCCTCTGAAGCACCCTTGATGGACCACTTGATTGAGCTCCGCTCCAGGCTCATCAAGAGTGTCGCGGGATTTGCAATCACATTTCTTGCCAGCTTCTATTTCTCGTCGGACATTTTTCATGTGCTGGTGAAGCCCTTTGAATGGGGCACGGGACAGGACGTCAGCCTGATTTCGACAAAATTGCTGGGCTTCTTTCTGGTCAAACTGAAGATTGCCATGTTCGGCGGCATGTTCATTGCGTTCCCGCTCATTGCCACGCAGGTCTACCGCTTCATGGCGCCCGGACTCTACAAGCATGAGCGGCGGGCCTTGGCGCCCTATCTGGTGGCCACTCCCATATTTTTCATTCTGGGCGCCTGCCTTGTCTATTTTTTCCTTCTGCCGGTCGCCATCAAGTTCTTCTACAATCTTGCAGCAGGCGTGGGCACCATCGAAGGCACGGACAAGAACCTTGTCCAGTTGATGCCTGACGTTGAGGCCTATCTCGACTTCGTGATGACGTTGATTCTGGCCTTTGGTCTGGCATTCCAGTTGCCTGTGGTGTTGACGCTGCTGGGGCAAATCGGTGTCGTCACGTCAGAACAGTTGGCGAAGGGCAGGCGTTTCGCGATAGTCGGAGTGTGTGCCGTTGCGGCATTGATCACGCCGCCTGACCCCATTTCCATGCTGTCCATGGCTGTGCCGCTTGCCCTTCTTTACGAGCTTTCGGTTTTTGCGGTGCGATTGCTGGAAAAACGCCGTGCCGCGGCGTCGAGGGCGAAAGCGAAAACGTCCGACTCGACCGATATCGCAAAACCCGTTTGAGTGGCGACAGACACTCGCCTATAGCGGGGCGATCCAACCACCATCGGGTTCCTTTTCACATGCACGATATCAAGGCCATCCGCGACAATCCGCACGCTTTTGACAAGGGCCTGGCCCGGCGCGGGCTTGACGCTATGTCGCACCAATTGTTGCGCATTGACGAACGGTTGCGAGGGGGCCGTATTTATCTAGAAAAGTTGCAAGCCTCTGCCAATGCAGCAAATTCTGCGATTGGGACTGCGCTCAAGGCTGGTGACGTGGCGACGGCCACAATGATCAGATTTACAGTTTCCAACTACAAGCCTGAGATCGAGACCAAAAACAAGGAAGTTGATCACCAGCAATCGGAACTCAATCAGCTCCTTGCCCAGATCCCAAATATCCCTCTCGATGAGGTACCGGATGGCAAGGACGAGACGGGCAATATAGAGGTGCGCCGCTGGGGCGAGAAGCCCGGATTCAATTGGGAACCCAAACAGCATTTCGAGCTTGGTGAAAAACTCGGCCAGATGGATTTCGAAACTGCCGCGCGCATGTCGGGCGCGCGATTTGTCGTGTTGAAAAAGCAACTGGCGCGAATGGAACGGGCCATTGCCCAACTCATGCTCGACACGCAGACGGACGTGAACGGATACACCGAACACTATGTCCCTTACATGGTCAACGACGCAGCCGTTTTTGGCACGGGGCAGTTGCCGAAATTTTCCGAGGACTTGTTTCGCACGACCGATGGCCGATGGCTCATCCCAACGGCGGAAGTGTCCCTCACCAACACGGTGCGTGAGTCAATTCTTGATGAAGCCCAACTGCCACTGCGGCTTACGGCCTATACACCGTGTTTCCGCGCCGAAGCCGGTGCTGCGGGGCGCGACACGCGCGGCATGATCCGCCAGCACCAGTTCTCCAAGGTCGAGCTTGTCTCGATCACAACGCCGGAACAATCCCGCGAGGAACTTGAGCGCATGACACGGTGCGCTGAATCCATCTTGCAGAAGCTTGGCCTGCACTATCGTGTGATACGTCTGTGCACCGGTGACATGGGATTCGGCAGCCGCATGACCTATGATCTTGAAGTTTGGCTGCCAGGGCAGAACGCCTTTCGGGAAATTTCCTCGTGCTCGGTGTGCGGTGATTTCCAGGCCCGGCGCATGGAGGCGCGTTATCGCCCGGCAGAAGGAAAGGGAACGCGTTATGTCCACACGCTGAATGGTTCCGGCCTTGCCGTCGGGCGCACATTGGTTGCGGTCATGGAGAATTACCAGCACGCCGATTGCAGCATCACCATTCCGGCGGCACTGCGGCCCTACATGGGCGGAGCGGAAAGGATCACCGCCTGATGCGCATCCTCGTGACCAATGACGATGGCATTCACGGACCCGGCCTTGCGGTGCTGGAAGAGATTGCGCACACGCTGAGTGATGATGTGTGGGTGGTGGCACCCGATGAGGAGCGCTCCGGTGCCGGCCATTCGCTGACGCTGGCAAATCCGTTGCGCTACCGCAAGCTCGGCGACAAGCGCTTCGAGGTCGAAGGAACGCCCACCGACTGCATCATCATGGCGGTGCGGAAAATCCTGCCGGGGATGCCGGACCTGGTGCTGTCGGGCGTCAACCGGGGCCAGAACGTCGCCGATGACGTCACGTACTCTGGCACCATCGCTGCCGCCATGGAAGGAACCGCATTGGGGCTCAAGTCCATTGCGCTGTCGCAAGTCACCGGCATCCATGACAATGGCGAAAGCTTTGCCGTTGCCAGGGCCCATGGGGCGGGGGTGGTCAAGAAGCTTGTGGCCATGAATTTCGGCCCCGGTGTGCTTGTCAATGTCAATTTTCCGGACTGCCGGCCGGATGAAATGCAGGGCATCGAAGTCACGCGGCAGGGAAAACGCGACCAGAATTTCCTGCTGGTGGATGAGCGCGTTGATGCCCGTGGGCGGGGCTACTTCTGGCTGGGCTTTGCGCGCGAACGCGGCAACCCGCCGGAGGGAACTGATCTCGCGGCGGTGTTCAGAAAACGCATTTCCGTTACACCGCTGCACATGAACCTGACCCAGGTTGAGGCCATGGATGCACTGCGCAGCGTGTTTGGCTGAGCTTGGCGGGTTGGGTCAGGCGACGTCGCTGATGAAACTCAGTCGCTTGGAATTGTTGCCCCAGTCCACACGGTCAACGGACTTGATCACAAGGGTGAAGGCACTGTCGAACCAGTGCGAAAGGATGGAGCGGAGCTTTGTCTCCTGCTCTTCGGTGAGCGGTGTCGGCATCACCACCTGCAGGACAATGGTTCCGGGATCGGTTTGCCGCAAGCTGTATTCCGAACAGTTTGTGGCGTCGG
>JANPDD010000140.1:0-2501 GCA_031431295.1 Hyphomicrobiales bacterium
AGCAACGCGATCGGAAATCTTCTGGCCGAGCAACATGCCGCCACCACCGGGCTTGGCACCCTGGCCAATCACAATTTCAATGGCGTCGGCTTTGCGCAGATCATCGGGGTTCATGCCGTAGCGCGATGGCAGGTATTGATAGACAAGGTGCCGCGATTGGCCGCGTTCTTCCGGCGTCATGCCGCCGTCGCCGGTGGTCGTTGAGGTGCCTGCGGCAGAAGCGCCACGGCCCAAAGCTTCCTTGGCGTTGGCGGACAAGGAACCAAAGCTCATGCCGGCGATGGTGATCGGAATTTTCAGTTCAATGGGTTTCTTGGCAAAGCGCGTGCCCAGCACGACATCGGTGCCGCATTTTTCCCGGTAACCTTCCAGGGGGTAGCGCGAGATCGAGGCACCGAGAAACAGGAGGTCATCAAAATGCGGCAGCTTGCGTTTGGCGCCAGCGCCGCGAATGTCATAGATGCCGGTTTGCGCGGCACGGCGGATTTCCGAGAGCGTATAGTCGTCGAAGGTCGCGGACTTGCGCGGCAAAGTGCGGGGAATGTTCGGGTCCATGTTCGGGCCTCAATACGCGTCAGCGTGATCGACGTTGAAAGTGTAAAGCTTGCGGGCCGAGCCGTAGCGGCGGAAATCCTGCGGGCGTTCCTTGCGCTTGGCGCGTTCAAGAAGCTTCGCAAGATCGTCAAGATGTTCGGCGCGCATGTCCTTTTCGATGCAATCGGCACCAAGATTGGCAACCTTGCCCTTCACATAAAGTCGCGCCTCATAGATGGAATCGCCCAAGGCTTCACCAGCATTGCCACACACCACGAGATTACCGCGCTGCGCCATGAAAGCAGACATGTGGCCAACCGAACCGCCGACAACAATATCGATGCCCTTCATGGATATTCCGCAGCGTGAAGACGCATCGCCATCGATGACCAGCAATCCGCCATTGCCCGTGGCACCGGCGGACTCCGAGGCATTGCCCTTGATCCACACAAGACCCGACATCATGTTTTCGGCAACACCGACCCCGGCATGACCATGCACGATGATCTCGCTCTCTTTGTTCATGCCGGCGCAATAAAATCCGACATGGCCATGGATTTCGACATGCAGCGGCGCATTAATCCCGACGGCAATGGCATGCTGGCCCATGGGATTGCGCACCAGCCAATGGCGTTGGTTCGTGTCCTTCTGAAGCGCCTGCAAGGCTTCGTTGATGCCGCGCACGCCGATTTTTTTCAGGTCAAGCTCACTCAAGTCAGCGGTGGTCATGCGTTGCCGCCCCACGTGTAAACCTTCGATGGCTCCGGTTCCCAAATCTTGGCGTCATCAGCACCTGGAAGATGGGCGATGGCGCGGTATTCGGTCGCCATGGCGACATAGTCATCTGTTTCGGCAATGACCGCGTGCTTGCAGGCAATCGGATCGCGCACCACGGCAAAACCATCGTGGGTGCCGACAAGGAAAGTATAGAAGCCATCGAGATCGCGAAGGCCGTCTTCAAGAGCTTCTTTCAAAGTTGCACCCCCGCGCAATTTCCAGGTCATGTAGGCGGCGGCAACTTCGGTGTCGTTCTCGGTCTGGAACTCCATGCCTTCCCTGCGGAGGTTTTCACGCAGGCGGTTGTGGTTGGAGAGCGAGCCATTGTGCACGAGGCAGAGATCAGCACCTGTTGCAAAGGGATGGGAACCTGCGGTCGTCACAGCACTTTCGGTCGCCATGCGGGTGTGGCCGATGATGTGGGTGCCGTGGGCCTCGTCGAGATTGAACTTGTCATAGACATTGGCGGGCAGGCCGGTTTCCTTGAAAATCTCGATTGTGTGGCCGGAGCCGACAATGCGCACCGCCGGGTGGTGGGCGCGCAGCCAGGCGACGACGGCTTTTTCCTTTGCGTTCGTCACGAGGATGCAATGATTGCCAATCTTGCTGATCCTGCAGTCGCACTTGAGAGCCTTCTCCAGACCCACATCGATCTTCTTCCAATCATAGTTGGAGTCGTTGTGCGCCAGCGAAAACTTGGTCTCGTTCTTCTTCACCGGGTTTCGGTAAATCGCCACACCCGCAGAGTCCGGGCCGCGGTTCGTCATCTCGATGATCATGGGCTTGAACATCTTACCGAGCTTCGGTTTGAGCTTGGGGTTCTTCAGATACAGTCCAACAATACCGCACATCTGGCGCTTCTCCGTTCGAGAGCAGCATAACAGGGCGGCCAAGCGCGTCAACTGTCAGGAACTATTTTTTCACGTGGGGAATGGTTTCCAGGCGAGCGGGTGCGCAACGAGTTCCTTGTCGACAGTCACGAGTTGCAGCCCTTCCGCCGCACAAACTCCGAGCAACAGCCGATCAAATGGATCCTTGTGTGACGGTTCAGGGCCGATTTTGTTGCAAAAGTCGGATTTGATTTGATCGATGATGGTGTTTCGGTTTTTGCTGGTGGGTCGTCGGTCATGATCTGAACGCTTTCTCCCTGAGGAGCAGCGTTTGTAGCCGCTACAGGCGTTTTACGTGCA
>JANPDD010000141.1:0-8887 GCA_031431295.1 Hyphomicrobiales bacterium
TAGGGCAGAATTGCCCAAGGTTAAGGCAAGGTCGAAACTATTTCGAAGCCAACCATGCGACGAGTGTGCAAGTCAATGGGGGCTTAGTTCCCCAGCATGATGTCGCGGGCTTCGCCTTCCCTGATCTGGAAAGACGCCGTCAAGCGTTCGCCACCGACACGGGCAACCGCCGTGTAGTTTCCGGGGCGCAGCACCACACTGGCGTTGAGGCTGTTGATGTTGCCCAGTTCCATGACCGGCCCGCGCATGATCTGCCATTCCACCTTGGCATCCGCAGCGCCCACATAGGACAGGCGGGCAAGGCCTGCGTGATGGTCAATCTCGACGGCGCTCATGACGCCCGGCTGCACCTTCACATCGGTCACGGCCAAGGCATTGCCCAGGACCATGCGGTTTTCGAGGCGGTAGCGCCCGGCCGTGAGGCTGATCACTTCGCCCGGTTCATCGGTCTCCTTGACCAGCTTGCCTTTTGCCTTTCCGCTCAGTGCGAAAATGCGGGTGTGGCTGTTGATGTCGGCGGTCAGCATGCCCTTGATGCGGGGAAGAATGCGCAGCGCCCCGGCATTCAGCACGAAATTGAGCGTGATGCTGTTGCCTTCGAGGAGGGTAAAACTTTCCTCCAGCGTGATTGCGCCAAAGCGGGCCTCAACGGTGTAGTATCCAGGTGCAAGCGCCATGGCGGCGGTCGTCGCACGGTCATCATAGACGAGATCGCTGGCACCGTTGCGCACGCGCCAGGTCACGTCCTTTGCCAGGGACAAATTTATCTCCGTGAGGCGCGCGGAGAGCGTTGCTGTTTCCTGGCCGGGCTTGACTTGCGTGATGCTGATCTCGTGCTCCAGGGATGGTGAAATCGAGGAGGTTTCCTCGTTTTCGGGCGCAATGCCGGGCCCAATTCCGGGCCCAATTCGGGGATTGGCTGCGGCAATGGCAGGCGCCGCCAACACGAGACTGCAGCAAAAAAAGGCCGCCAGACGGTAGCCTTGTGGCCTTCTCGTCTGACGGCGTGTGTGCGAAGGACGGGTGCAGGCGTCCATTCGTGTATCCCCTGTTCACTCTGTTCGGGCGCGGTCATCGCGCAACCCTTCTCCCCAAACCTTTCGGCCGGCCCCTCAAGACAACACGATCTGGCACCCGGCGGCAATGAAATGCCTAATCAATGGTTAACAGCACCCATGCAATTGCAAGCATTGCCTTTTGGGCTGGGGGCTTGCCATATGCGCGCCATGACAGCGCTTAACGACACATCTTCACTGCTTTCCTTTCTCCGGAACCGGAAGTCGGCCTCGGTCAAGGCCATGGGCGATCCCGGCCCGACACGCGAACAATTGCAGGACATGCTATCCATTGCTGTCCGTGTGCCGGACCACGGCAAGCTTGCTCCGTGGCGCTTCATTTCATTTGCAGGAGACGCCCGCGGCAAGGTCGGTGAGGCCTTCGCTGCCCGCTGGCGAGAGCTGCACCCGGAGCACGGGGCGGACAGCAGCGTCTTTCAAGCGGGCCTGTTTCAGCGTGCACCCCTCGTTGTGACCGTCGTTTCGATGGCTGCAACACATCCCAAGATCCCGCTGTGGGAGCAGCAGCTCTCGGCCGCCGCCGTGTGTTTCAATCTGGTGCTGGCAGCGCAGGCCCTTGGGTTTGACGCACAATGGCAGACCGACTGGGTGGCCTATGATGATGTTGCCAAGGCCGCCATGGGTGTGAAACCCCACGAGGCGGTGGCGGGCAACATCTACATCGGAACCTCGACCGTTGCACTGGAGGACCGTCCACGTCCCGACGCTGCGGCGCTTCACACAGTCTGGGCTCCATGATGGCCATCAAGGGCATTCTGTTCGACAAGGACGGCACGCTGATCGATGTGGATCGCACCTGGGTTCCGATCTATCGCGCCATTTTGCGGCAGGTTTTTTCTGTCGATAGCGCCGGGGCGGACAGGCTGATGACGCTCGCTGGCTTTGATGCCGCAAGCGGGCGCATCACGCCCGGCTCGGTCATGGCGGGCGGAACGACGCCGCAGCTCGTTGACATCTGGTGGGTACACGAAGATGCTGCGGGCAGGGCCGAGAAAGTGCGCATGCTCGACCATGATTTCACGGCACTTGTTGAGCGCAACCTCACGCCGCTGATGCCGCTGCAACCTCTCATGGGCGATTTGCAGCGTCAGGGTTACAGGCTGGGGCTTGCCACGAACGACAGTTTCGTTTCGGCGACGCGCCATGTGAAACTTTTGGGGCTTGCAGACACCTTTGAGGCTGTCATCACATCGGACCGGGTGGCGCGGCCCAAGCCGTCGGGTGATATGATCCGCGCCTTTGCCCAACACTGCGGATTTCAACCCCATGAGATCGCCATTGTCGGCGACAACAGCCATGACATGGAAGAGGCGCACAATGGTGGCGCAGGCCTTGGGATTGCCGTTCTGACGGGCAATGCGGCGCGCCAACACATTGAACATCTTGCGGATCACGTGATTGCCAGTGTGGCGGATCTGCCCTCCCTGCTCAGGAGCCTCTGATGTTCTATGATGCCGTGACGAATGACCATGGCCTGCCGCTTGATCCCTTCAAGGCGCTGGTTGCGCCGCGCCCCATCGCCTGGATTTCAACGGTCTCCGCCGAAGGGATCAACAATCTTTCGCCCTACAGCTATTTCAACGCCTTCGCCAACAACCCGTCCTATGTCGCATTCGGTTCGGGAGGCATGAAGGACACGTTGCGCAACATCGAAGCAACAGGGGAGTTCGCGGTCAACATTGTCAGCTTTGCCCAGCGCGAGGCGATGAACGCCACGTCGGCAAGTGTTGCGGGCCATGTGGATGAGTTCCGGCTGGCTGGTCTTACGCCCGCGCCGTGCCGCTTGATCAGGCCGCCACGCGTGGGCGAAAGCCCCGCAACACTGGAATGCAGGCATTTTCAAACGGTACCGCTGCCCGATGATGATGGTCATGTTGGTGACTATCTGGTTGTCGGCCGGGTGGTCGGTATTCACATCGATGACCGCTACATCGTCGAGGGGCGTGTGCAGACGGCGGCATACCACCCCATCGCCCGGCTGGGTTACGCGGAATACGCGACGGTTGAGGCCGCCTGGCGGATGCGGCGGCCAGGTTAATCAGGCCTTTTCCGGACCATGACCTGGCGCAGGCAGCGGGCCACCAGCGTGCCATCCTGCTTGAAGGCCTTGTGTTCGAATTCAACGATGCCAGCATCGGTGCGCGACTTGCTTTCGCGCCGCGTGGCAATCCGCGTCGTGACGCGGATCGTGTCGCCCTGAAAAAGCGGTGCCGGAAACACCACCTCTGTCATGCCGAGATTGGCAATGATCGTGCCGGTCGTGAGGTCATTCACCGATATGCCGACCATGAGGCCAAGCGTGAACAGCGAGTTCATCAGGGGCTGGCCCCATTCGGTATCTTTGCAAAATTCACGGTCGATGTGCAGCGGCTGTGGATTGTAGGTCAGCGCCGAGAAGAAAATGTTGTCCGCTTCGGTCACTGTCCGGCGGATCGGGTGGTCAAAAGTCAGACCGGGCGTGCAATCCTCGAACCACAGTGCTGGCATGATGTCCCCCGTGCGTTGTCAGAACATGGATGGTCGGCCGGGCCAAGGCAAGATTGCAATGCGGCTAGAGCGGAATGCGCCAAAGTGGACCCACTTTGACGAAACAATTCCGCTCCATCATACTATTCGCGATCAACTTTTCTGACTTTTGACGATTCCATCAAAAGTCAGGTTGATCTAATGTGCGGTTCATGCGGGCGAGTCGCGCTCGCAACGCTGAACGGGGCTTTTCAGCCACACTTCCGCCACTGTTGAAAAACCTGTGGGCAAGTCATTTTAGGTACACGATATCAAGGAGTTACATGCTGTTCAAAAGCTGTTGAAAAGCTGTTTAAGACCTCGTTAACCATGTCGGCGCAGGACTCGCCGACGAGGCCGGGCATTGGTGCCCCGCACTGCCGATTAGAGCCTGACTGAGATGTTGAGTTGTCTCCTGATTGATTGCAACGAAGGTGAACGGACGAGGCTTGCCGGCCTCATGTCAGAGTTGGGTTTTCATTGCATGGCGGTTTCAGGAACGGCGGAAGGTGTTGAGGTTTGCGGTGACAGGACACCGGATGTTGTCGTCATGGAAGCGTCCCAATTCGACGATGCGCGCCACTTCCTGGGGCTGGCCGCGACGTCTAGGGGCAGCCAGCCGGTCGTTCTCGTTTATTCGGATACCGTTGATTTTGAAACGATGGGCGAGACCATCCTTGATGGCGCGGCGGAGTTTTTGCTGAAGCCCTTTGACCGCGATCTCCTGCGTTTCAAGCTCAGGCAATCGGGTGTTCTGGCCGGCACTTCTCCCCATTGAGGCGGGCGCAAGGTTCGCAGGTCTTGCCTAAATCCTAACAGACATGGTGAACCGAATGTTAAGTCTTGCGACCTAGCATGGGGCTTTCGGTTATGAGTGGGTCGGACGATGCAGGTTGAGTCAGTTGAAGGTCTTGATGTCAGCGTATTGGAAGCGGTGATTGAAGCTGGCGGCGTTGACGCCCGCATTGCGCTGGCCCGGCAGTTGTGCACGCTGATTGCGGCTGAGGACACGCCCGCCCAGGAGCGCGAGGCCGTGCTGCCGGTCATGTTGAAGCTCGCTGTTGATGAGGCAAAGCAGGTGCGCGCCACGCTCGCCGAGGAGCTGATCAGCGTTGCCACGGTCCATGCCGATCTCCTGTTTTGCATGATTGCGGGCGAAGACGAAATGGCGCTGCCTTTCCTGAAGTATACGCCAGCCCTCAGCCCCTGGCACATGATGGCGGTGTTACGCGTGGGAGATGAAGCACGCCAGTGCACCGTTGTTTCACGCACCGACATCACCGAGGAGGCTGCAGCCTATGTCATCAAGTCCTCATCTCTGGGTGTTGTGCTTGCCCTGCTCGACAATCCGGTGGTCAAGCTCGAGGGAGCGGACATTCACACCATCTATGGTCGGCTGGGTCAGGTGGCAGAAATCATCGACCGCCTGCTTGCCATGCCAGACCTTCCGGTCGATATCCGCATCACGCAGGCCAAGCGCGCCGCCCTGCGCATGCGCCAACTGATGGCCGAACGGGCCTGGCTGCCAGCGCGGGATGCCTCTGATCTTGTGGCCGATGCCGAGGACGCGGCGATCTTGCAGGTTCTTGTTTCAGCGCCGGTTGAAGAACTGCTGCGGGCCATCGCCTTTCTCGACACCAAGGGATTGTTGACGCCCGCGCTGATTGTCCGTGCGGCTTGCCAGGGTGAAATGCGCGTGGTCGAGGCCGCACTCGCCCATCTTGCGGGCTATGCGCCAGGCCGCACCGCTGCCATTCTCTATGGCGGCCGGGGCGTCAATTCATTGCTGTCCAAATGCGGGTTGCCGCCTTCGTGCACCGGACTGCTGGTGGGTTTTGCCGAAGTGGTGGCGGAAGCCCGTGAGGAGGGGCTTCAGCTCAGCCGGGAGAATTTTGGGCGCCGTCTGCTTGAAGCCCTGATGACGCGATATGAATCATTGTCACCGCAGGACCGCGCCAAACAGATCGAATATGTCGGCCGGTTCGCCGAGGAACGGGTGCGCAAGATCGCCGTGCAGTTGAAGTCGGATATCCAGCGCGCGGCTTAGGGCCACCGTCAAAACTTGAACTGCTCGTTGAGCACCCGCTCTGCCAGGCTGTGGCCGGGGTCGAACAGGATTTTCACGGACCGCTTCTTGTCCTCGACAATTTCAACCGTCTCGACATTGCGCACTTCCACGTGATCGGCAACAGCGGCAACCGGGCGCTTGTCCGCCTCCAGAATGGTCAGGGTCACCTGTGCGGCACGCGGCAGGATGGCGCCGCGCCAGCGCCGGGGCCGGAATGCACTGATCGGGGTCAACGCCAGAAGCGGGGAGCCGATCGGCAGGATCGGCCCATGGGCAGAAAGGTTGTAGGCTGTGCTGCCGACGGGCGTGGAAAGCAGGATACCGTCGCAGGCAAGTTCCTCCAGGCGCACCTGGCCATCAACCGCTATCCTGATCTTCGCCGCCTGGTGGCGCTGGCGCAGCAGGGAGACTTCGTTGAAAGCCATGGCGGACTGTTTGGTGCCACCTTGGGAGATGGCAGACATTTTCAGGGGGTGAATGACCGTCATTCCAGCCGCATGCAGGCGCGCTTCCAGTTCGTTTTCGGCATAGTCGTTCATCAGAAAACCAACCGAACCGCGGTTCATGCCGTAGATGGGCACACCCGTTGAAACAAAACGGTGCATGGTCTGCAGCATGTGGCCGTCACCCCCAAGGGCGACCACCACGTCGGCGGCACGTGCATCAATGGTCCCGTAGCGTTTTTGCAGCCGGGCGAGGGCGCGGCGGGCTGCGGGTGTCTCGGACGCCACAAAGGCGATATGCTTGAATTTCATGTTGTGGCTTGCGCGTTGACAGGAAGGTGTAGGCGTTCCATGGAGTGCCAACCCATAACACTGCTTTCAACCTCCTGACTAGGCCAGCATTTTCGCCATGCGCGCAATCGTCTTCTGCACCACCTGCAAACACGCCGATGGCCGCAAGCTGGATGAGCAGGGTCAAAGTGCCGGCGAGGTCCTGATCGGGAAAATGCGGGAGCTTCTGCGGGAGAAGGCGCGTGACGACGTTGACGTCGCAACGCAAGCCTGCCTGTGGAACTGCACCAGGCCGTGCAGCGTCATCGTTCGGGATGACGAAAGGTTTTCCTACATTACGGGCGGCAATGCGCCGACGCGGTCACAGGCAGAAGCCATCCTCGCGTGGTTTGATCTCCATGGCGCCACCGAGACCGGCGAAGTCCCCATCAGGCAATGGCCTGACCAGATGCGCGGCCACTTTATCGCCCGCATTCCCCCGGCAAAAAACATGGCAAAAAACATGGCAAAGCCGTGACCGTTACACTCGTCCTGGGGGGAGCACGCTCCGGCAAGTCACGCTATGCCGAAAGCCTGTGCGCCGGGGAGCGCCACTATGTTGCGACGGCGCAGGCCTTCGATGACGAGATGATGGCGCGCATCGCCCAACATCGGGCTGACAGGGGCAAGGACTGGCAGACCCATGAGGTCATTCTGGACCTTCCCGAAAAACTTGCTGAAATCGATGCGGCAGGAAGATGCGTTCTGGTGGACTGCCTGACACTCTGGCTCACAAACCTCATTCTGTCCGGGGCGGATTGGCAGGACATGGCGGAAAGCCTGTCGGCACGGCTTAACGCCATGAAGGCCGATGTGGTGCTTGTTTCCAACGAAACCGGCATGGGCATCGTCCCTCACAATGCGCTGTCACGGCAGTTCCGCGATGCGCAAGGCTCACTCAACCAGCGCATTGCGCGGGCTGCGGACAAGGTGGTGTTTGTAGCTGCAGGCCTGCCGCTCACCCTCAAGGGATAGATCGCGTTCAGAACACAACAGCGAAAACCAGCGTCATGAGCAGCAGGACGAAGAGCGCCCGGTCATAGAGTTTGAGCCCGGCGTCAATGTCCTGCCTCAGGAAGTGGTCGCGGCCATCGCCCATGTAGGGAAGCTTGACGAATTCGCCGCCATAGGTGCGGGGTCCGCCGAATTTCAGGTTCAAGGCACCAGCCAGTGCCGCTTCCGGCCAGCCGGCGTTGGGTGAGCGGTGGCGCCTTGCGTCGCGCCAGGTCACCCTTGCCGTCTTGACCGCCTGGTCCTTGCCTTTGAACAGGGCGGCCAGCACGAACAGCAGTGCTGTCAGACGTGACGCCGGAAGGTTGACAAGATCGTCCAGCCGCGCCGAGGCCCAGCCGAAATGCCGATACTGCTGGGTCTTGTGGCCAATCATGGAGTCGGCCGTGTTGATTGCCTTGTAGAGGGCGATGGCCGGCAGGCCGCCGATCGTCAGGCAACCGACGCAATACCAGAAGACCGGCGCCACCACGCCATCGGAGGTGTTTTCAGCAAGGCTTTCAAGCGCTGCCTTGGTGACATCGGATACGTCAAGTCCGCGGGTGTCCCGGCCCACGATCAGGGCCACGGCGGCACGCCCCTCGGTGAGCGACGAACTCAGCGCCCGGCTGACATCGCGCACATGGTCCCGCAGTGATTTTTGCGCAATGAAGGTGGTGGCAATGAGGGCGCTTAAGACATACCCGTGGGGCAGGGCGCGGCAGATAAGCTCGACTGCCGTTGCGGCGGACCAGGTGGCGGCACAGAGCAGAACCAGGGCCAAGACGCCGTTGAGGCGGGACATGAACTTGATATGGGCGGTGGTGTTGAGCTTCTCATCCATGAAGGTGATGAGGTTTCCCATCCAGGTGACGGGATGGCCGGTGAGGCGATAGACAAAATTGGGATAGCCGACAATGCGCTCCACAAACACCGAAAGGGCGGGCTGCGAGAAGGAATCGAAGATGATCGGCGGAAAGGTCATGGGGGAGCGCAAATCAGAAACTGGGGTTTGTGGCAAGGTCCAAAATCAATTGTAGGTCCAGGTGGCGTTCCAGGTGGCTGGCAAGGTCATCTAGGGTGGCATCAATCCGCTCGTCATAGGCAAGCCCGCTGGCACCCACGCCAAAGCCACTGAGAAAGGCCCGGCGAAAACTGTCGCTGACAAGGCAGCCGTGCAGATAGGTGCCAATGACCCGGCCATCGCGGCTTTGGGCACCATCGAGCCCGTTGCGGGTTTCGGCAAAGGGGCGGGCACAGTCGGGGCCAATGGTCTTGCCGAGGTGGATTTCATAGGCGCGCAGTTGCGTTCGCGTGGCAAGGTGCATGCCGGTCGTTTCTGTCACCGTCTTGTTCGGCAGCAACGTGGTTTCAACATCGAGCAGGCCCAGGCCATCGATGCTCGTGGCCGATCCTTCGAGGCCCTGCGGATCGTGAATGCGCCTGCCGAGCATCTGGTAGCCGCCGCACAGGCC
>JANPDD010000142.1:0-1776 GCA_031431295.1 Hyphomicrobiales bacterium
TAAGCACTGCGGTGGACCATGGCATCAACACCGTGACCATCGTGATGAACAACAAATGCTGGGGTGCCGAAAAAGCCTATCAGCGTGATTTCTTCGGTGGCCGTTATATCGGTGCTGATGTCAGCAGCCCGCCGTTTGACAAGTTGGCCGAGCTTTATGGTGCGGCAGGATTCCGGGCCGATACGTTGGCCGGCGTGGCCGAGGCGATTGAAGCGGCCCTGGCTTGCGGAAAGCCCGCAGTGATCGACGTCGCCGTTGATCCCGCAGCACTTTACTCTTTCCGCCGCGACAGTTTCAAGCACCGAGGAGGATGACAGCGATGACCGACACAAAAACTTATCCGCATATGGAAGCCCAGAAAGCCACTGGTGACTGGAATCCCGCTTGGGACCTGTTCAAAAAACTTGATCCTGATTTCCTCGAGGCTTTTCTGGCTTTTCGATCTGTGCCGCAGCGCAAAGGACCGCTTGAGCAAAAATACAAAGAGTTGATCTTTATCGCCATCAACGCGACGGCGACAAATCTGCACGGGCCGGGTGTGCGCCGCCACATCCAGAACGCTTTGCGCGCTGGGGCGACCAAGGAGGAAATTCTTGAGGTGATCCAGCTGACCACCATCTTGGGCATTCATTCCATGGCCCTGGCCGCGCCGATCCTGCAAGAGGAGGTGGAAAAGTTCAGCCATGGAACTTAGGCAGTTCAACGACACCAACACTTACTTTTCAATCGCCGGACACCAGGACACCCGCCGAGGACGGGCTCCTGCAGGAATGCGGAAATATGACGTTCGTTTGTCCGAATTCATATTCCGCGTTCGACTTCGTTCCTCATAAGGGCGGAAGCTCGACGTACTTCGCAAGTCAAATCTACTTAAAAAAAACCATCAAACTGGAGGATAAAAATGAATACGAAATTGTTAAGCGCTGTTGTGACAACCCTTGCCTTCACCAGCCCGGCGCTTGCCGCAGATCTGGTCGTCGGCGTGCCGAACTGGCCGTCGGTCACCGTCACCGCCAACGTCATCAAGGCTGTTGTTGAAAAGAACTTGGGCATGACGGTCGAATTGCAGACCGGCACCAACCCCGTGATCTTTGAGGCCTTGGACAAGGGATCAATGCAGATACATCCTGAGGTCTGGCTGCCCAACCAGCAGGGTTTGGTCGATCAGTACAAAGCCAAGGTGGAACTGAACACCCATGGCGCCCCGGCGGTTCAGGGTATCTGTGCGAACAAGGTTGCGGGAGCCGCAGGCTTCAAGGATATCAGTGATCTGGCTGACCCGACCAAGACCGCGCTGCTCGATACTGACGGCAATGGCAAAGGCGAAGTCTTCATCGGTGCCACAGGCTGGGGGTCCACCACGGTGGAACGTGCAAAGGCGAACGGCTACGGTTACGATCAGGTTGTTGATCTTGTCGAACTTGACGAAACTTTGGCCTATGCCCAACTCGGTACTGCGATCACGGCAGGAAAACCTTGGGTCGGGTTCTGCTACACGCCGCACCATTTGTTCACCCTGCATCCGGAAATGGTCATTCTGACAGAACCAGCCCATGATGCCGCGAAATGGTCGATGGTTCTTCCCGAGGCCGATGCTGATTGGCTGAGCAAATCAAGCGTGGCGATGGCCTGGCCGTCCGCCTACATCCAACCCGCATTCTCGGTTGGCTTGAATGAGAAGGCACCCCAAGTCGCGTCCATGCTGCGCAACATGGATCTTTCATCGGATGACCTGGGTACATTCTCCCACGCCGTGGTTGTTGGTGGCAAGGATGC
>JANPDD010000143.1:0-10511 GCA_031431295.1 Hyphomicrobiales bacterium
ACCGCATTGCCCAGTTGGTGGTGGCACCTGTGACACGGGTTGAGGTCGCCGAAACTGATTCACTTGATGAAACGCACCGTGGTGCTGGCGGATTTGGTTCCAGCGGGAGTTCGTGATGCCCCTCTCCGACGAAGAAGTTGAACGCTACGCTCGCCACATCGTGCTGCCGGAGGTGGGTGGACCGGGGCAGAACAGGCTGAAAAACTCTTCCGTGCTGGTGATCGGCGCGGGAGGCCTCGGCGCGCCGTTGCTGCTCTATCTCGCGGCAGCGGGTGTGGGCCGGATCGGCATTGTTGACCATGACACCGTGTCGCTCTCCAATCTGCAGCGCCAGGTCATTCACAGCACGGAACGGATCGGCATGAGAAAGACCGAAAGTGCTGCCCGGCAAATGGCGGCCATCAATCCCCATGTGGTGGTGGAGCAGCACCAGACGCGCATCACGGCTGACAACGCGTTGGTGCTGATGGCGCAATATGACATCGTGGCGGATGGCTGTGACAATTTCCCGACGCGCTTCTTGGTGAGTGATGCCTGCTTTTTTGCGCGCAAGACCCTCGTCACCGCTGCCGTCGGGCAGTTTGACGGGCAGATTTCCACTTACAAGCCGCATCTCAAAATGGCCGGTGGCACACCCTATCCAACATACCGCTGCTTTGTGGGTGAATTGCCGGCGCGCGGCTCATTTCTGGCGTGCGAAGCTGCCGGTATCCTGGGGGCATTGCCGGGCATCTTTGGTTCGCTCCAAGCCATGGAAGTGGTGAAGGAACTGCTGGAGATTGGCGAAAGCCTGGCCGGGCGCATCCTCATGTATGACGCGTTGTGGGCCCGGTTTTTTGAAACCAGGCTGGCCTGGAACCCGGACAATCCGCTCACGGGAAAAAATCCCACCATCACGTCTCTTGACCCGGCGAACTACCGCGACTGATCAGACTTCGCCGAGGAGCGCCATGACTTCGGCACCAAGTTGCATGTCGTCGATGTGGCCGAAACTGTGGCGGCGGAGGTTTCCGGACTTGTCGATGAGCAGCAGCGTCGGTGTGCCCTTCATGCCATAGAGCGCCATGGTGGCGGGCAGCGGGTTTGCAGGCATTTGCGGCCTGTCCACCGCCACTGGAAAAGTGATGCGGTTTTCATGCAGGAAGGCCTTGAGCGACACGGGCTGCATGGCGTCATGGTGCTCAAAGACCGTGTGCAGGCCGATGACGCTGACATCCGCCCCCTTGAACAGGGCATGGGCCTTGCGCAGTTGCGGAATGAGATCGGACACGCAGCCCGGACAGAGCATCTGGAACGCGCCCGCCAAAATCACGTGCCCACGAAAATCCGCCAGTGTCAGCGGCTTGTCGCTGTTGAGCCATTGGCTGGTGGTCCATTCCGGGGCGGCGTTCAGGTCGGACTCCTGTGACATCAGACTGTGGTCCACTTCTGGCTGAGAGAAAATAGGAGGTTACATCTATAGATAGAAATCAATTCTGGCTGGGTAACGAAGCCCGCTGACGCGATTCTAGCCCATCCAGCCAGGTCCCTGCCAGCCACACCTGAAAGGGGCTGTAGGGCCCTCCAAACGCATTTAAACACCTATTCTAGGAGTGTAGTCTGAAATTGGGTAGGTGGACCGGAAAATGGGAAACCACATAAAGATGTCCTTATATGTTTCTTGCAGCGACCGGATGCCGTTGCTATAGGGCAGCGACCACATTTTGAGGACTGGACCATGAGCACACACGACTTTGTTGTCGCCGACCTGAAACTTGCCGATTGGGGCCGCAAGGAGCTCGACATGGCGGAAGTTGAAATGCCGGGTCTCATGGCAACGCGGGCCGAGTTCGCCGCCGCCCAGCCCCTGAAGGGTGCGCGCATCTCCGGTTCGTTGCACATGACCATCCAGACGGCCGTGCTGATTGAGACGCTGAAATCCCTCGGTGCCGACCTCCGCTGGGCCTCGTGCAACATTTTCTCGACGCAGGATCACGCTGCCGCCGCTATCGCCGCTGCGGGCATTCCGGTCTTCGCCAGGAAGGGCGAAAGCCTCAAGGAGTATTGGGAATACACCGCGAAAATATTCGAGTGGCCCGATGGCCAGCCGTCCAACATGATCCTCGACGATGGCGGTGATGCCACGCTTTACATTCTGCTCGGCGAAAAATCGGAAAGCAATCCGGCACTCATCGCCCATCCCAGGGCCGAAGAGGAAGAGTATCTGTTCGCCCAAATCAAAAAGCGCCACAAGGCCGAGCCCGGCTGGTTCGCCAGGCAGCGCAAGGCCATCATCGGCGTCACCGAGGAAACCACCACAGGCGTTCATCGCCTCTATGAAATGCAGAAAAAAGGCGAGCTGCCCTTCCCCGCCATCAACGTCAATGACTCGGTGACGAAGTCAAAGTTTGACAACAAGTATGGCTGCAAGGAATCGCTGGTGGATGCGATCAGGCGCGGCACCGATGTGATGATCGCAGGCAAGGTGGCTGTGGTCTGCGGTTATGGCGATGTGGGCAAGGGTTCTGCCGCAAGCCTGCGCGGTGCGGGTGCCCGGGTTGTGGTGACCGAGGTCGACCCCATCTGCGCGCTGCAGGCCTCCATGGATGGCTTCGCCGTCAAGACCTTGCAGCAGGCGCTGCCGGAAGCGGATATCTATGTCACGGCCACGGGCAACAAGGATGTGATCACACTCGATGACATGAAGCAAATGAAGGACATGGCGATCGTCTGCAATATCGGCCACTTCGACAATGAGATCCAGGTGGCGGAATTGAAGAATTTTCCCTGGACCAACATCAAGCCGCAGGTGGATCTGGTGAAGTTCCCCAAGGGCAACCGCATCATACTTCTCTCGGAGGGCCGGCTTGTAAACCTTGGCAACGGCACGGGCCATCCGAGCTTCGTCATGTCCGCGTCCTTCACCAACCAGACGCTCGCGCAAATCGAGATTTACACGAACCGCGAGACGGCCAAGTACAAAAACGAAGTCTATGTGCTGCCGAAACACCTCGATGAAAAGGTGGCGCGTCTCCATCTTGCGAAACTGGGCGTGGCGCTGACGGAACTGAAGCCCGAGCAGGCGTCCTATATCGGTGTTGCGCCGCAAGGCCCCTTCAAGTCGGACCAGTACCGATATTAAAAGGAAAACCGCCCCGGCGCGAAACCGGGGCGGTTCCATTTCAAGAAGAAGATCAAATCGACTGTTCAATCCAGCTCTGCAGCTGGCTCTTGGGCACGGCGCCGACTTTCGTCGAAGCGACCTTTCCGCCCTTGAACACCATGAGTGTCGGAATGCCACGCACACCGAACCTTGAGGGCGTGGCGGGGTTTTCATCAACGTTGATCTTCACGATCTTGGCCTTGGGGCCGAGGCTCACCGCGATTTCCTCGAGCGACGGGCCGATCATTTTGCACGGCCCGCACCACTCGGCCCAGAAATCCACAACCACGGGCGTATCGGACTTCAGGACATCGGCCTCGAAAGAGGCATCGGTGACTGGCTGGGTGGTCATGTGGGGATGCTCCAAATCAATATGCTATGGGAGAGAGGTAGGGACCGCAGCCTTCAAGGTCAAGAGGACGCGGGCGCATGGCGTTGCCGTAAGCCCTCAAGAACCCGCGAAAGGACTTGCGATTGCAGGGTTTCCAGCGTGCCGTCCTGCGTCCACAGCAGGGCAGCATTGAGGTCCCGCCCGGGATAGGCCTCTCCCAGGATCGCGGCATATTGGGCCATCTGTTCGAGATAGGCGAGCGGCGTCTCGGCAGGCCTTGGCCCTGTCTTGAAATCAAGGAGCCAGATAGCATCGGCGCGAACCAAGAGTCTGTCGAGCTTGCCGTGGAGCGGCGGCAATCCGGCAAGGCGTCCGGCAATCGCCACTTCGGCGCGGGCCTCAGGCGCAAAATAGGGCGTCAGTTCCTCGCGCTGCAGCAGGGCCCGCAGCCGCAGCCCCAGTTCCGCCTCAAGGCCATGGCGTTGCAACAGTGCGGCCAATGCACCATCTGAAATATTCACCAACAGTTTTTCCAAAACGGCGTGGATGGCAAGCCCGCGCGCGGCGGTGGCTTCGTCGATGATCCGGCCGTCACCCGCTGCAAGTCTGGTGGGGCTGGACCAGCGCTCGTTCCGGGTGCCGCCGGGTGCCGGTTGTGAAAGCCACGGCGGCAAGGGCGCTTTGCCATCGCCCAGGTCCACCGCGGCTTCGCCACGCCACTGGGGTTCATCACCCCAGCGATACGTGTCGCCTTCCGGATGTTCGCCAGCAACGGGCCGCAATGGCTTTGGACTGTCGGGCTGAAACAAGGCTTGGCGCGCCAGCTCATACCAGCAATTGGGGTTCAGCTTTTGCACACCTGCCGATCCGCCGATATAAAGCTCGTCGCGCGCCCGTGTCATCGCCACATAAAAGAGCCGCTTGCGCTCGTCGCTGGCTTTTTCCTTCATGGTATCGCGCCAGTTCTGGATGGCGGCAGGCTTGATGCCGACATCGACATCAAAGAGCGGCATGAAAAGGGGAGCGTTGCCGCTTGCCGGCACAGCCAGCACACGCGTGGCATTCTGCCGTCCCGGCAGATCGGCCGCATCGGGCAGGATGACGATATCTGCTTCCAGGCCCTTGGCGCCATGCACCGTCATCAGGCGCACCTCGCCGCCTTCGGCTTGCAATTCCCGTTTCACGTCTTCCTCGCGGGCGGAAAACCAATGCAGGAAGCCTGCAAGTGATGTGCCGTGCTCACGCTCAAAACCAAGCGCCACATCAAGAAGCGCGTTGCTGGCGTCCAGCGCTTCGGCCCCGAGACGCGCCAGCATCGGAGCCCGGCACAGGGACAGGACCTGGGCGAGAAAACCATGGGGGCCTGCGGTCTCCGCAAGTTTTTGCCAATGCTGCAGGCGGGCCATGTTGCCCCGCTGATCAACAGCGTCCTGCACACTCGCCCACAGGCTGCCGCTGCGGCCATGGGCAATCGCAGTCAATTGCTCTTCGTCGACTGGCTGGGGCACCAAAGGACTCTTGAGGATGGCGGCAAGTGCCAGATCATCTTCCGGCAACAGGCAGAATTGTGTCAGCGCCATGAGATCGAGCACCACGAGACTCTGCTGCAGCCGCAGGCGGTCAGCTCCCGCCACGGGAACGCCGACGCGGCGCAGTTCCGCCAAGAGGTCATTGAACAATTCGCCGCGCCGCTGCAGGAGGATGAGAATATCGCCCGCCGCCACGGGCCTGTTGCGGGATGCCAGCAGCCTGCGGCCGATCCAGCCCTGGATGGTTTGTGCAAGGTACCGTGCCAGGCGGCGGCGCGGCGCATCGTCAGGTGTCCGGTCGACGGGTGCCAGCCAATGGTCGGGCTTCTTTTCATCGCCTGGCCGGAACAGCGGCCAGAATGCGAACATGCCTTGGCCCTGTTTTGTCCGGTGGGGCGTGTGGCCGCGCCCTTTGGCCTTTTGCTTCAGTCCGGCAGCGGCGGGGGCTTTTTCGCCAAACACCACATCCACCATCTCCAGTACGGCTGGCAGAGAACGAAAGGACAATGTGAGATCGATGCTTTTGAGCTCCTGACCGCTGCCCGCAAGCCGTGTCCGAAAATGCTCCCGGGCCTCTTCGAAGGCATCGGTGTCGGCACCCTGAAAACTGAAAATGGATTGCTTGATGTCGCCGACCACAAAGGTCGTGCGCGGTGCCTTTTGGGGGCGGCCTTCACCGGCAAAGAATTCATCGGCCAGCGCCTTGATGATGTCCCACTGCGCCGGACTCGTATCCTGGGCTTCGTCAATCAGGATGTGCGACAGGCGGCCATCGAGCTTGTAGAGCACCCATTGGGCTGCGCGTGATTCCTGCAGCAGGCTGCGCGTCCGCATGATCAGGTCGTCAAAATCATAGAGCCCGCGCCCGGCCTTGAGCGCGCCGAATGTTGCGTTGACGCGCCGCATCAGGCGGATGAGGGCAAGAGTTGCGTCAACCTTGCGCGACAGCGCGTGGGCGGTAAGTAAGCCGGTGAGCGCTCCCTGCTGCTCATCAAGCCACGTGCAAGTGCCGGGTTTCAGCTTTCTGGTTACCGCAATGAAAAGGCTGCCCCGCGGAGTGCCAACTTGCGTGAAGTATAAAGTCGACAGGTCATTGGCCAAGCCACCGACATTCTGGCTTGCCGCAATCAGTGCCAATTGTGCAGCCACATCAAAACGTGATTTGCCGTATTTCAGTGGCTCAACGTCGGCAAAGTCTTTCGCGGCGCGGGCGTAAGCCGAACGGTCAATGGCGATGATTTCTGCTTCAATGTCCGCTGTTGATGCGAACAACGAAATGCCCGTGGCCTGCCGCAGCTCAACCTCAATGGCATGGGTCTCAAGGCCCGCCGCCAGGACATGGTGGAACATGGCTGTGGCGGGCAGGAGCAGTTTTGCCAGTTCCTCGAAACTGTCGACCGAGGTGATGGCGCCATCATCCAGCAGCAGCATCGCCGTATCGCCAACTCTGGCAGCGCCATTGAGGGCAGAGGTCAGGGCCTCCTGCAGCAATGCCGTGCGGCCTGTGTCATCCATCACGGCAAAACCAGGGGCGAGGCCACTTTCAACCGGGAACAATTGCAGCAGTTTTTCACAAAAGGCGTGAATGGTTTGGATCTTGAGGCCGCCCGGCGTTTCAATGGCGACGGCAAAAAGCCTGCGGGCCTGGGCGAGGTCAGAGGGCTTGGTCGCAGGCGCATCCAGCGCCGTGAGGGTGCGGGAGAGTTCATCGTCATCAAGCCCGATCCAGGAGGCCAGAAGGTTGAAAAGCCTGAGCGACATTTCCGCCGCCGCCGCCTTGGTGAAGGTCAGGCAAAGAATGGTTTCTGGTGCAAAGCCCGCCAGCAACAGCCGCACCACCCGGTCTACCAGCACCTGCGTCTTGCCGGAGCCCGCATTGGCCATGACCCAGACGGAGTGGCCTGGGTCCGCCGACTTCACTTGCTCGGTGGTGCGGGCCGCGATTCTTGTCATGGCTTTGTCACGGCGCACCACCCCGCGACCATTCGGCATGGCGCGAAAGATGGTCAAAGGCAGAGGCTTCGCGCTCCTTAAAGACAACGGCGCGTGGCACATAGGGCTGGCCCGGGTCCTGGTAGTGCTCCAGCAGGACTTTCAGCTTTTCCAGATGGGCGGACGCAACGCTTGCAACGGGATGCTCAAACGTCAGCACCCTCACTTCGGCTGGCGGGTTTGCCCCGCTGACTTTGAAATAGATGAGATCGGCCACATCCAAGGGCAGGCCCTCTCCAAAGCCACCGTGCATCAGCAGGGCTGCTTCAAGTGTGAGTTGCGGACTGAGACCCGTTTCGACCTGCGAAGCACTTGGTGCTGTTCCCGACTTGTAGTCGATGATGCGCACGCTGGCGTCATTCATCACGTCAAGACGGTCGGCCCGGGCGCGCAATGAATGCCTGATGCCTGCAATATCGAAACTGATCTTGCCGTAGGCTTCCACCAGTGTGGCCGCGACGTTTGACATCAGCATGTGGTTTTCAGCGGCGAAGGCCGCAGCCATCCGCACAAATCGGGGCCACCAGAAATGGCGCACCTCCGGGTGCTCCATGTGGTTGGCAAAAACCCGCGCACCGATTTCTTTGAGGGCAACTTCAGCGGCAGCGCTGGTGCCAGGTTTTTCGCCTGCAAAACCCGCCAGTGCCGCATGGATCAAAGTGCCACGCAGGGCTGCGTCAAGGCCACCGGCCTTCGATCCGGCAAGGGCAGGAAGCGCTTCGAGGCCAAGAATGCGGCGCGCATAAATGGCATAGGGGTCACGGATCAGCGTTTCGATTTCCGTCACCGAGAAATCGCGCGGCCTGATCGCAGGCGGAGGCCGGGGCTTCGGCATGGCCGTGATGACCTGGGCGGCAGGAGCGTCCATCCGTTCGGCCCAGTCAATGGCGCTGCGCTGCAACTGGTCTTTCGGCGTGATGCCCTTGACCTCAAGCAGGGCGCGGAGCCGCATGATCCAGCGCGCCGGCGCAAGCGGTGTACCAGAGAGACGCTTCGACCAGGTGGCAACGACCACGGGGTGCGCCATGCCCTGGGCAAAGTCATGGGCAGTGATTCCGATGTCGCGTTCTGGCTGGGCCAGCCCCAGTTCGGCGCGCATGGCGCGGTTGACCCAGGGGTCGGGATCGACGGTGGCAGGCCAGACCGTCTCATTGAGGCCGCCCAGGATCACGAGATCCGCAGAGACGAGGCGGGCCTCCGCCAGTCCGTAGATCGAAAGCCGCGACGTAACGTCGGGCAGGCGCCGCACGGTTTCCTCGCGCAGCGCCCAAGTGATGCTGGTGAAGGCGCGGGCCTGCGAGCCTTCCGGATGCAACGACGTTTCCTGGCGCAAGGCTTCCATGACCGTAAAGAAACGCCGTTCAAGGGCGTCCGGTGCATCCGCGTCCGGTGCCAAAACCGATACCGCGCGCGCAAGATTGTCGAGATGATGGGAAAACCCGGCGCTGCCGGACAAAGCCACGGGCTGCAAGGCGGCTGCAAAGCGCGCCGAAAAACCCAGGAGCGCGTCCCAGTCAGCGGGCTGCACGGCGGTGAGCATGGGGCTTGCGTGGGGATCACTGGCCATGTCCTTGCGGACCCGCTCTGCGGTCGACACAAAAGCCGACGGTGCGTGCGGCGGCAGGTCTTGGCGCAGGCAAACAATCTCGAACAGGTGGCAGAGCCTCCGGGCCTCGGCCGCGTCCAACCCCAGCGTCAGCCGGGGATGGCACAGGAGCCCAACCAGGGCAGGCGGTGAGAAATCCGCCGCCACAGCATCCATCACGAGCTTTGCGAGCTGCGCCAGGCCAAAGCGGATGAGTGGCTCGCCGCCGCTGTCATCGACGGCAGCGTCCCAGCGTTTCAATTCCTCCGTCACCTGCTGGCCGAGATTGCGGTCAGGGGTAATGAGTGCGGCATGCTGGTCCGGCGTTTCCAGGACCTCGCGCATCAGGACGGCAATGGCGCGGGCCTCGCTGTGGCGGTCGGGCGCTTCCACCAGACTGAGGCCAACGGTGGCCTCCGTGACATCGAGGCCTTGCAATGAGGCGCTGTCAAACCACCGGTCGGTCGTGACGGCCGGGCGCATGACCTCGCGCAGCAAGTGCTGGCGTGCCGTCACCTCGCCCAGGGGCTTCACCTGTGTCCGGTCCACGGCAAGCTCTGCCAGCAGGGTGTGCATGGCATGTTGGGGATGACCGGGCCCCAGACTGTCCCAGGACTCCTGGTCGAGTGCGAGATCAAGGCCGGGCAGCACGACGGCGCCGTGGGCGTGGCAGGCAATGGCCTTCAGCAGTTGGCGCGTGGCGGGGTTGGTGCCGGTCGAACCTGCCGCGATGATGGGACCATGGTGGTGGCCCGCTGCAATGCGTGTCCCCTCCAGACGGATCGCGGCATTGCGGCGCTTGGCGGGAGACATCAATCCGAGCTGATGCAGCCGCGTCGGCATCTCGTCCTGCACCAGGTTAAGGAGGCTGATGATGGTTTCGCGGTGCTCGGCGAGCTCAAGCCTGTCGAAATTCTCGCGCATGCTGCGGGAAAATTCCGCCTCGGCCTCCTCCGTCTCAACTTGGTTGACAAGTGCCACGAGGGATTGGGCAAGGCCCAGGGCCTGGCCCGGGGAGGCGTTCACGTCCGCCGCCAACGGAATGTGGGGGTTGGCTCTGGCCCAGTGATCGATCAATGAAAGCAACAGGAACAATTGACCGGATTTGGAGATGGCCGGCGGAAGCATTTCTCCTGTTAAGGACAAGTCCAGCAGGTCTTCATCCCCATCGCCGATGGGCCTGACCCGTGGCAGCACCAGTGCTGCCGCCCCCGAAAGCTCGAACAGCTTTCGTTCCAGCAACCGGGCGGCACGGCGCGTTGGCACCAGCAGCGTCCATTGTGAAAGATCAAACAATGCTGCTTCCGCTAACAGGCTACCACGCAGGACCTCGCGCGCCAGAACCTCAAGCAGCCCCGACCCGCAGGTCCAGACGTTTGCCTCAGCCATGTTTCACCCGTTGTGCCCGCTGCGTCTGAGCCAGTCCTCGGCCAGGCCGATGGCCTCCGGGGTTCCAACATGGAGCCAGTGGCCGCCATGGGCAAGGCCGTAGAGGCGGCCTGCGGCAATCGCCCGGTCCCACAGCAGGTTCATGGAAAAGGCACCCGCCGGAGCGCTTTGAAACAGGCGGGGATGAACGACATAACCGCCGATATAGGCGAAGGCCTTACTCGTGGGGGCGAACCTGGCGCGGGTGAGGCGGCCATCCCCGGCAATGGCAAAATCGCCTTTGCCCTCATAGCCGGAGGTTGCCGCCGGATCACAGAGGAGAAGCAGGCAATCCATGGCGGCATCATCCCAAGCATTGCGCAGGCGCTGCAGGGCGGGCATTCCCCTGTCGATCCAGAACGAGTCACTGTTCAGGACAAAAAAGGGTTCCGTGCCCAGCATGCGCAAGGCCCGGGCTATGCCGCCGCCGGTATCGAGAATGGCGTCGCGCTCATCGGAAACCTCGGTCACCGGATGTGCAATTGTTGCGCACCAGCTTTCAAT
>JANPDD010000144.1:0-9147 GCA_031431295.1 Hyphomicrobiales bacterium
GGGCAGGACTGTCGAAGAAGTAGAAGCGGCCATCAAGGACGTCTTGCCGACGATCTCCCCAACAGAGTGTCAAAACTACTTCCGAAATGCCGGTTACGGATCATTCAAATGAAATCAGAGTCTAGAGCAACGGGCGAGCAAATGGTCCCGGCCTTCGCCGGGATGACGCCACGTGCGAAGCGAAAGTTGCTCCAGATTCAATATGCTACAGCAACTTGTCTGCGTTCAATTGAACACAGGTTGCTGTAGCGTCCCAGAATCCTGCTGCACCCCTTCTTCCTTCACGCATCAGTCGGTTGCTTCACAGTTTCGATGCCCAATAGCTTGCCAGGGTGTGCAGGTGACGACACAGAACAAAACTGCTTCGGCCGGATGGTCTCTCAAAGGGCCGTCCAGCAAGCCGTTGCCTGAACCACTTCGCCTTCACCTCAGCACTTGGGCTGAACATCCTTGCAGTGCTTGGCGTGGAATGATGTCACCAGCGCTTCCACATCCGTGGTGTAGGTGCTCCAGTCTTCGATCGAACACATGTATTGGCGGTGGGTTTCCAGATGACCTTCAATTGTCGCCGCCCAGCCAGGATCCATTTCGATCACCTGCTCGGCCGTGTAGAGGACATATTCAACATATGATTCATAGGCCGGAAACTTTGGCGACTGCTTCAACGCGCAATAGTCGGGTGACGCGTACTCAGGATTGGCGATAGAGATGTTCAACATCTCCCGGTAGATTTCCCTGGCTGATTGCCCTTGCTGGACGCGATAGGAGGCATCGATCTGGTGCTTCACACCGATCAATGCAACCACTGCGACGGCCGCTGTGATGACAGATGACAATGCTTGCAGAGTGCCACTGTGTTGTCCGAGCCAGTTCATTTCTTCTCACCATGGACCATGGACCGCTGGCGCTTTTGCCCGAGTTTAAGGCTCAAGAACAGCACCAGCACCGCAGCCAGCACCATCAATGTGCTGGCGGCGTTGACTTCCGGCGTTACGCCGAGACGCATCTGGCTGTAGAGGCGCATCGGCAATGTTGTTGCGCCGGGTCCGGTGACGAGGCTGGAAATAATCAGGTCATCGAAGGACAACACAAAGGCGAGCGCCCACCCAGACATGATGCCCGGCAGAATGAGCGGGAAAGTAATTTTCCAGAATGTCTGAAGGCCGCCGGCACCGAGATCGCTTGAAGCCTCCTCAAGAGAGGTATCAAAACCGCTGAGGCGCGCCTGCACTGTCGTAGCCACGAAACACAGTCCAAATGTCGTGTGGGCCAGAAACAGAGTGAAGAAACCGCGTGGCAGGTCAATTGCAACGAAGAGCAAGAGGAATGCGAGGCCGATCACCATTTCCGGAATGATGATGGGGGCCAGAACCAAGAACCCAAACAGGCTTTTGCCGCGAAACTCTTTCACACGCACGATTGTCAATGCAGCCAGCACACCCAGCGCGGTCGCTGCCGAAGCGGAAAGAAAGGCGAGTTTGAATGAGAGCAATGCGCTTTGCAGAAGTTGTGTGTTCTGGAAAAGTATGCCGTACCATTTCAAGGAGAACCCCGCCCACACGGTGACAAGCCGGCTGTCATTGAAACTGAACGCCAACACCAGAATGATGGGCAAGTAGATGAAGCCCAGACCGGCAACGACGGCGGCGAGATTGAAGCCCGTGAAGGTCCGGCCAACCGATGACCCAACACCTCCCTGCCGAACATCAGCCCTGGCTTGCGCCTTTTGCAATGCGGCGATGGGCAACAGCAAGAGCAACAGCATGCCGATCGCAATGGCCGAAGCGAGTGGCCAATCCTGATTGTTGAAGAATTCCGTCCACAAGGTCTTGCCGATCAAGGCCGTGTCATTGCCACCCAACAGATCAGGAACAACAAACTCTCCCACCATCGGGATGAAGGCGAGAAGACAGCCAGCGTAGATGCCAGGCAGCGAAAGTGGCAGCGTGATTGAAATGAATGTCCGCCAGGTTGAAGCACCAAGGTCGCGGGAAGCTTCAAGCAACGTATCATCCAGCTTGTCCAGCACGGTGAACAGCGGAAGAACCATGAACGGCAAATAGGAATAGACAATGCCGATGATGACTGCACTCTGGGTATTGAGAAGGGCAAACGTGCCGGCGTCCAGCCCAATACCCTGCCCCAGCACGTCAAGAAATCCATTCGGCTTGAGGATCGCCATCCACGCATAGACGCGGATGAGAAAGCTGATCCAGAATGGCAGTACGACGAGCGCCAATAGCAGGTTTCGCCATCTCTGTGGCGCCCGCGTGAGGCCGTAGGCCAGGGGATAGGCGATGAGCAGGGTGAACGCCGTTGCCATCATGGCAGTTTGCAACGACAAAAGGTAAGAACGGAAATAGAAGCTGTCAGTCAGGAGCGTTGTGTAGTTTTCGAGATCGAGCCCCGACAGAAATGACCAAATGCCGTCGAAACCGTCTGTCACGTCGAGCTGCGGCAGATAGGGTGGCCTCGCCCTTGCCCGATCAGACAGGCTGATCTTGAGAATGAGCAGGAACGGAACAACAAAAAGGCCAATGAGCCAGAGATAAGGGGCGACGGCTACACGCCTGCTTGTGCCGCCGCCCTGTGACATGATCTCAGCTGGTCCTATTCAATGCCCTTGGCCCGGTTCCAGGCGCGCTGCCACATCCTATCAGACTTTTCGTCTTTCACTTTTGGCAAATGGAACTTTTTTTGGGCTTCCGCCGAAGGATAGAAATTTGGGTTGCCGCTGAGGGCTTTGTCCACCAGGGCAAGAGCCGCCAAATTGGCAGTGGCAAATCCGGTTTCATTGGCAGCTGTTGCGGCAATTTCCGGCTTCATCATGAAGTTGACGAAGGCATGGGCACCTTCACGGTTCGGCGCATCTGACGGAATGGCCAGTGTATCAAACCACACCAGATTGCCTTCCTGCGGCAAGCGATAGGTGATCACAAAACTGTTGCCTGCTTCCTTGGCGCGGTTGCTGGCAATCTGCATGTCACCGGAATAGCCCATGGCGACGCAGAGATCCCCTGCGGCCAAGCCTGCTATGTAGTTCGAACCGTGAAACTGTCGAATGTAGGGACGAACTTTGGCGACCAGCTCAACGGCCTTTTCAAGCACTGCCGGATCGTCAGTATCCGAATCAAGTCCAAGATAGATGAGCGCGCTTCCGAGGACTTGTTCGGCGTCATCAAGAACTGAAATGCCACAGTCCTTGAACTTGGCAGCCATTTCAGGATCAAAAACCATCTTCCAGGAGTCAACCGGCGCATCTGGCATGATGGCCTTGATCTTGTCTTCGTTGTGGCCAACACCTGTTGTACCCCACATCCAGGGCACGGCGTGAAAACCACCGGCATCAGCCGCAGCAACCTTGGCCATCAGCTCAGGATCAATATTTCCGAGGTTTGGCAGCAAGCCCTTGTCGAGATCACCCCAGGCTTTCAGCGGAATCTGGCGCGCCAGATGGGGCGAGAGATTGGGTGTCACCACATCGTAGCCGGAGTTGCCAGCGAGAATCTTGGTCTCAACAGTATCGTTCGAGTCAAACACGTCATAGGTGACAGTATTGTTGCTCTCGGTCTCAAAGGCCTTGATCGCGGCAGCGCCAAAATAGGCCTCCCAGGAATAGAGCCTGACTTCGCCTGCGAAAGACGTGGTGGTCATGGCCGCAAGCAGCGCCACGCCGGAAACAAGTGATTTGATCTTCATGGTGTGTCTCCTTGTTGGTCCTGTTAAGTGATTGGTAGAAGCCGTGCAGGTGATGGTTTGGCGATCTCACCATAAAGTTCACTGCGGCGGTCGCGGAACACGCCCCACGAGCGCCGCAGTTTGGCAATGGCGTCCATGTCGAGGCTTGCGGTGATGACGCCCTCGCTTACCCGGTCTGCTTCGGCGAGTTTTGCACCTGTGTGATCAGCGATGAAGGATGAGCCATAAAATGCCATCGAGCCGCTCTTGCCTGTCTCAATGCCAACACGGTTCGAGGCGACAAGCGGCGTGAGGTTCGCACCCGCGTGGCCTTGCATGACACGCTGCCAATGATCGCGCGAGTCCCACGCTGGGTCGGATGGTTCTGAGCCGATGGCCGTGGGGTAAATCAGGATTTCGGCACCCATGAGCACCATGCAGCGGGCCGCTTCCGGGAACCACTGGTCCCAGCAGATGCCAGCACCGACTTTGCCAACGGCAGTGTCGTGAACCATGAACCCGGTATCGCCATTGGCGAAATAGAACTTCTCGCTGTAGCCCGGTGAATCGGGGATGTGACTTTTGCGATAAAGGCCAAGCACCTTGCCGTCAGCGTCGACCATGGCAAGGGAGTTGAAGCGCCGGTTGCCATCTTCCTCGAAGAATGAGACCGGCAACACCACGCCCAACTCCTTGGCCAGCGCCGCGAGGCGGGAAATAGTGCTGTGGCCTTTGAACGGCTTGGCGCGCCTGTTGTGGGCGGCGTCGATGTCAATGCAGAAATACGGCCCTTCAAAAAGTTCCTGAAGCACGACAAGTTTGGCACCCCGGCGGGCCGCTTCGCGGATTTGAACCTCGATTCTGTCGAGATTGGCCTTCACATCATCGCTGCATGAAATTTGAACGGCTCCGACGACGAGGTGGCTCATGATTTGGTCCCTCACGCTTTTGTCAGAGGTTGTTGCTGCGTGGAACAATGAATGCCGCCGCCGACTTCACCGATGGCGTCGACGTTGATGCTTATGATCTCCCGGCCTGGATACAGTTGGCCGAGCATGCGCGCTGCTTGCCCATCGGCCTTGTCGTCGCCGAATTCGGCACCAATCACCGCGCCATTGCAGACAAAGTAATTCACATAGCTCGATACGAAATCCTCCGACCGCGACCTTATGTTCACAGGGTCAGGAATGACGACGATATCCAGCTTGCGGCCTTGCGCGTCCGTCGCCTTCTTGAGGATTTCATAGGTTTCAAATGCCGCCGCCGACCACAGGTCGCCAGCAGTGATTTTGTCCGGCAATTGGATGAGCACCTGCCCCGGCTTCACAAAGCGCGCGAGTGCGTCAATGTGATAGTCGGTAATGTCGGCACCGATGACGCCCGGAGCCCAGATCACTTTCTCGGCGCCCAAAGCCTCACAGAGAACACCGGCAATTTCTTGTGCCATTCCGGCATTGCGGTTGGGGTTCACCCAGCTGCTGGCATGGGCGAGCAGGGTTCCGGCACCATCCGTTTCGACACCGCCACCTTCGCCAACAACGCCATTGTCAAAGACTTGAAGACCAAGCTTTTCTGCAACCCGCCTTGCCGCACGGGCATCATCGTAGTGGGGTTGTTTGTCCCCCCAGCCATTGAAGTTCAACTCGCTCACCGCAAGTTTGCCCTCAGCGCCAACCACAAAACAGGGACCACTGTCGCGGCACCACAGATCCTGAACAGCCACCGGCCAGAGTTCGATATTCGCCTTGAAATATGCCTGTGCCTCATCAATCTGCTCGGGCCGTGCGAGCATGACCACGGGTTCAAATTTTGCGATGCTGCTGGCGATGAGTACGATCTTTTCCCGCACCGCATCCAGATCTTCCTGATCGCCGCAAATCGACTTCATCCCGGGCCATTGCATGAATGTCCAAAGGTGCGGTTCCGACTCAAGCGGCATATGGAAACCTGCCGCGCGGGCGGATTGCCCGGCAAAGGCAGAGCCACCAGTCATGCTGGCCAAGAGGCCTGCGAGTGTTGCTTCCATGGCACCGCGCCGTGTTGTCATGGTTCAAGGCATCCTTGAAACCGGTTGCTCTTGTGTGATGCAATGAATGGCACCGCCTCCGGCCGCGATCGCATTGACCTGCACCATGACAGCCTTGCGGTCGGGATAGGCCGTCTGGATTGTGGCAAGCGCCCGCACATCGCTCGGTATGCCATAACCAGGAACGACGACGCCGCCATTGGCGATGTAAAAATTGATGTAGGAGCGGCAGAAAATGTCGCTGGTGACGTTTGCGTCCACCGCTTCTTCAAGTGGCAGAATGTTAAAGTGGCGCCCCATGGCATCTGTCTGGTCCTGGAGGCAGGCGAGATTTTCTTTCAGAATGCGGGAGTGCGGATCAGCCGGGTTCGGATTGCTTTCAAACAGTACAACACCCGGCTTTACAAAGGCGCACATGCCGTCGATATGACCGTCGGTTTCCTTGTCCATCGGATCGCCCGGAAGCCAGACGACTTTTTCAACACCCAGCATCGCCTTGAGCTCGGACTCGGCCAGCGCCTTGTTCACACCGGGATTGCGGTTGGGATTGAGAATGCTGGTTTCGGTGATAATCAGCGTTCCTTCGCCATCAAGGGCGAATGACCCGCCTTCACAAGTGAGCCATGAGTTGCGGATGACAGCATTCTCGCGCTCCAGAATGCGGCCAGCCAGCTTGTCATCCTCATCCCAGGGGGCGTGCTTTCCACCCCAGGCATTGAAGTGCCAATTCACACCTGCAAGTTCGCCTTGTTGTCCAACCACAAATGAAGGTCCGCAATCGCGGGCCCAGAAATCATCGACTGGCAGTGCAACGACTTCGGCGAGATTGCCAAGACGGATTCTTGCGGTTTCTGCATGGTCCGGATGGGCAACTACTGTCACCGGCTCAAACTGTAAAATCGCCGCAACGATTTCGAGGTATTCTTTCTGCATGGGCGCCAGCCGCGCCCCATAGAGGTCTTCCCGGTATGGCCAGATCATCCAGGTCCGCTCATGCTTCGCGAATTCGGCAGGCTTCCGGAAGGCGGGTTCAGCCTGAAGCCCATTCATATTTTTGCTCCTGGCGAGTTTGTGGTCGACGGTATTCAGCATGCTCATTCCACGTTCATTGGCGGCCAGAATGCCGAAACAAGGTGGTCCATTGCAAATGAGAAGCGCAACCGCTATGTATGAACAGAATTCATATGAGACGATTTCGCAATATCCCGCCCTTGCAGTACCTGCTGGGTTTCGAAGCCGCAGCGCGGCTGGAAAACTTCAGCAAGGCCGCAGAAGAGCTTGGAATTTCGCAGTCCGCTGTCAGCCATGAAATGCGGTTGCTTGAAGAGCGGGTCGGGCAACCTTTGTTCATTCGCCGCGGCCGGTCCATTCGCCTGACTGACGCGGGGCGTGACTATCAGCGCAGCGTGGCACGTTCACTCGAGCAACTCGAAGCAGGATTTCGGCGGTTGGAGCCGTTCCGCAAGCCGGGCAGCGTCGTAATCTATGCCCCACACGATTTTGCGGCGCGCTGGCTGCTGCCACGGCTTGGCAAATTGAAGAAGGCAGTCCCGCACTGCGATCCCTGGATTGACACGTCTGGTGCGAAAGTGGATTTCGACGAAATTGAAGTGAGCATCGCAATCATGCGAGCGCGAGAAGTCAGCCCTGGTCTGATTGGTCATACGCTGTTTGCTGATGCTTTGGTCCCTGTTGCCGCTCCAACGCTCATCAAGCGCAAAGTCAGAAACCGGGCTGACCTATCAAAATTTCCGCTCATTCATGACGAACGGCCTGAAGGATGGAACGAATGGTTCGAGAGTGCCGGGTTGGAGAGTGGCGAGATTTCGGCAGGCCTCGATTTCAGTGACAGCGATTTGGCACTGCAGGCCGCTTTGCAGGGACATGGGATTGCGCTCGCAAGTTTGCCACTCGTGCGGGAGCTCTTGGATGAAGGCAAACTGGTTCAGGTTTCAGCTCATACCCTGCAGACAGGCCACAATTGGTATGCTGTATCAACCAGCAAAGAGCTGTCTGAACCAATCACCAGGAATGCTTGGGACTGGCTCGCAGACGTTTCCGTCAACACCGGGAACTGATCCCCGTTGTTTGACGTCCGGAGAATGCCCCGGGGATGCGGGGACTGCAACGTCCTCCTCGCGTAAAATGGATACTGCAATGCTCCGCCAAAGATTTGGAACCAATTCTGTCAGTTGACAGGAAGCACATCGAACTTCAAATGTTGCTGGCGCCACACAAGAAGGCGCGTCACGTCCCAAAACCGCTGGACGAGGTGATCCGCAGTGCCGCCAACAATTGGAAATTTGAGAGATCGACGTGTTACGGCACGACAGGTTGCCGTCCGTGCCGGAGTTTCGATGTCTGCTGTATCCCGCACTTTTACGATTGGTGCCAGCGTGGCGCCGGCGACGCGAACAAGAATTCTGAAGGCCGCTGAAGCGCTGGGCTTTCAGCCCAATGTCCTGGCGCGAAGTTTGATGACCGGGCGTACAGAACTGATTGGCCTCGTCTCCAACAACTTCGACAACCCAGCATTCATGGAAATTTTTGACCTGTTCACACGTCGACTTCAAGACCATGGCTTGCGGCCCTTGCTGGCCAATCTTTCCGGCAATTCAGACCCGCAAAAGGCCATCGCCATGCTGCGGCAATACAATGTCGATGGAGTGATTGTTGCTTCATCAACAGTTTCACAGGAATTTATCAAGGGCTGTCTCGCTGCACATATTCCCCTGGTTCACGCCTTTGGCAAGAACTCTGGCAAGCATTTGACGCATATTGTTGGCGCCGACAACGTGCTGGGCGGGAAACTTGCCGCAAAGGTATTGCTGGATCATGGATACCGCAATATTGCTTTTTTGGGTGGCCCTCGCCAGGCAAGTTCGACTACCGATCGGTTGCGGGGTTTTCGCGCCGAGCTGAAGAAAAACGGCCTTTCAACGGTGATCGAATTATTTGCCGACAACTATTCCCATGCAGATGGCCGCCAAATGATGCAACAGTTGTTGACCAACAGCAAAATCGAAGCGGTGTTTTGCGGAGACGATATTCTGGCAATTGGCGCATTGGATGCCTGCAAAGAGCATGGTCGGTCCGTGCCTGGTGACATTGGCATTCTCGGTTTCAACGACATCGCCATGGCCGCCTGGGCAGCCTACAACCTTTCGACCATTCGGCAGCCTATTGCTGAGATTATTGTGGCGGCCGTCGAACTCTCAATCAAACTCGTCACCGATCAACAGAGGACACCACAAGCAAAACTCTTTGCTTGCGAGGCTGTGTTGCGCGGCACCTTGCGTCAATACTAGACTCTGATTTCATTTGAATGATCCGTAACCGGCATTTCGGAAGTAGTTTTGACACTCTGTTGGGGAGATCGTCGGCAAGACGTCCTTGATGGCCGCTTCGACTTCTTCGACAGTCCTGCCCATGGCTTTGCGCAA
>JANPDD010000145.1:0-7026 GCA_031431295.1 Hyphomicrobiales bacterium
TTGCGCAAAGCCATGGGCAGGACTGTCGAAGAAGTCGAAGCGGCCATCAAGGACGTCTTGCCGACGATCTCCCCAACAGAGTGTCAAAACTACTTCCGAAATGCCGGTTACGGATCATTCAAATGAAATCAGAGTCTAGTAGTTCTTTGACATTGGCCCTGAAAGTGCTATCGCGACCCCATATCGCGTACCCCGGACGTGGCGAGTGAGCCCCGGGTACCCATTTTTCCTCTCGCCAGAACGGTAATTCCCTAAGCTACATGAGTTTTTCAACACTCGGGCTGAGTCCCAAAACCCTCGAAGCCGTGACAGCGGCCGGATATACCACACCCACCCCCATACAGGCAGAAGCCATTCCCCACGCACTGGCGCGCCGCGACGTGCTGGGCTTGGCCCAGACCGGATCAGGCAAGACCGCGGCTTTCGTGCTGCCGATGTTGACGTTGCTGGAAAAAGGGCGCGCTCGGGCGCGCATGCCACGCACCCTCATCCTTGAGCCGACACGGGAGCTTGCAATTCAGGTGCAGGAAGCCTTTGAGGGGCTTGGGCGGTTGCACAACCTTTCGGTGGCCACGCTGATTGGCGGCGTTGCCTTTGATCCGCAAGCCGCAAAGATCGACCGTGGCGCCGATGTGGTCATCGCAACGCCAGGCCGCCTGCTCGACCATTTCGAGCGCGGCAAGCTGTTGCTCAACGGTGTTGAGCTTCTCGTCATCGACGAGGCTGACCGGATGCTCGACATGGGCTTCATCCCGGACATCGAGCGCATTTGCAAACTTTTGCCGTTCACCCGCCAAACGCTGTTCTTCTCAGCCACGATGCCGCCCGAAATCCAGCGCCTGACGGCGCAGTTCCTGCACAACCCGATACAGATTGAAACCTCGGCTGTGTCCTCGACGGCGGCATCGATCGTGCAGTTTGCAGTCAAATGCCCCTCTGACCCCAAGGGAAAACGCGATGCATTGCGCAAGCTCATCCGCAGCCAGGGCGACATCAAGAATGCGATCGTCTTTTCCAACCGCAAGACAACGGTGGCCCTGTTGGAAAAGTCCCTGCAGCGCCACGGTTTCAATGCCGCGGCGCTTCACGGCGACATGGACCAGTCAGCCCGGCTCCGGACGCTTGCCGCCTTTCGCGCCCAGGAAGTGACCTTCCTTATCGCCTCGGATGTTGCAGCCCGCGGACTCGACATTCCGGAAGTCAGCCACATCTTCAATTTCGACGTACCCATTCATTCAGAAGACTATGTGCATCGCATCGGGCGCACCGGACGGGCGGGCCGCGAAGGCCATGCCTACATGTTGGTCACAGGCCATGACGCCAAGCACTTCAAGGGCATCGAAGATCTGATCAAGAAGCCGATCCCATTCTTTGACCTCGGTGTTGACATTGGGCAGGTTGAAGAATCCCATGTGCCGGTGCGGAGCGGACGCCGCTCACCGGACCGCTCGGAGCGCCAGCCGAGGCGCGGCAGGCCTGGTCCGAAAATTCACGAAAATGTTGAGCATGGTAAACAAGCGGCAAAGCAGGAGGAACCGGCGCGGGGCAATCATGTCACCGACACCCCTGCCGAAAAACGCCCGCCACGCCGGGAAAAACTGCAAGATAGCCCCGATTCCAAAGGCTTCAACCAGGGCAACATGCCTGCATTCCTGACCCGTTCGACACGCGCCGGAGTTGCCTAGGCGGGCGCAGAGCCGATTTTGTCTCAAATTAATTTTTTGGCCTTAGACTGAGCCCATGGACAGCACGGCAGCCCTTTCAACCGAAAACCGCGTGGCAACGCGGCATCGCGTTCTGAAGTCAGCCAAGATCGTGCTTGACGACTGGGGGTCGATTGACTGCCAGGTGCGCGACATTTCTGACACCGGCGCAAAGTTGCGTGTGCCGAGCACCATGGCGTTGCCGCACAAATTCCGGCTTCTCATTGTTGCAGACAATACAATCAGGCCGGTGCAGGTCGCGTGGAAACTGGGAGATACCTTTGGCGTGGCGTTCACGGGCGAAGTGGCGCGTGCACCCTTGCGCAAGTTTGTTCCGGTCGCCTGATCGATGAACCGCAATTCAGGCGGTCAGAGCGGCAGGCTTAATCTCGACACTTTCGCCACAGCCACACGCTGATGTCTGGTTCGGGTTGTTGAACACGAAGCCTGATTTCAGCATGCCTGCCTGATAATCCATTTCTGTGCCGAGAAGAAACATCAGTGCCTTGGCCTCGATCAGCAGCTTTGCGCCCCTGTCTTCAACCACTTCATCGAAGGGCTTCTGCTCGCTGGCCCATTCCATGGTGTATTCCATGCCCGCGCAGCCGCCATTCTTGACGCCCACGCGAAGGCCAACGCCCTCTCCCCGCGCCATCAATTCACGGATGCGGGCGGCGGCGGCATCGGTCAGTTTCATCACCTTCGGTCGTGTCAATTGGGCCATGGCTTCATCCTACCACATGTTCATCGCCATGCGGGCCTCATCCGACATGCGGCTGTGGTCCCACGGCGGGTCAAATACGATCTTTGCCTTAACAGCTTGCACACCTGGCACTGAGGAGACGGCGTTCTCCACCCAGCCCGGCATGTCGCCTGCAACCGGGCAACCGGGCGCTGTCAACGTCATGTCAATGGCGACGTTGCGGTCATCATCAATGTCCACCTTGTAGATGAGGCCAAGCTCATAGATATCAACCGGGATTTCCGGGTCATAGACCGTCTTCAACGCAGCCACGATGTCGTCCGTCAGGCGCGCCAATTCATCCGCCGGAATGGCGGACGGGTTGGGGGCGTTGTCAACAACCGCTGTGGCAAACTCGGTCATGCGAATATCCTCTGGGCAGAGATAAGCGCTTCCGCCAGTTTATCAACCTCATCGCGGGTGTTGTACATGGCGAAGGAGGCTCGGGCTGTCGCTGTGAGGCCAAAGCGCTGAAGCAGGGGCTGGGTGCAGTGGGTCCCCGCCCTGACGGCGATGCCCTGGCGGTCAATCACGGTGGCAACGTCATGGGCATGGGCGCCATCCATGGAAAAGGAAATGATCGGCCCTTTTTGCCGGGCGCGGCCATAGATGCGGACGGCGTTGATCTCAGCCAACCGCTCCATGGCATAGTCATGCAGGCCCTTTTCGTGGGCGGATATGGCTTCGGGGCCAATGGCGGTCATGTAGTCCAGGGCGGCGCCGAGGCCGATCGCCTCCACGATGGCAGGCGTGCCCGCTTCGAAGCGGTGCGGCGGGGCATTATAGGTGATGCCATCCAAAGTGACTTCTGAGATCATTTCGCCACCGCCTTGATAGGGCGGCATTTTTCTCAGGTGTTCGGCTTTCCCGTAGAGCACGCCGATGCCGGTGGGGCCGTACGTCTTGTGGCCGGTAAAGACCAGGAAATCAGCGTCCAGCGCCTGCACATCGACGACCCCATGAACAGCGGCCTGGCTCGCGTCGAGCAGAACGGGAATGCCCTTTGCGTGGGCCAGCCTGATGACGTCATGAACGGGGACAATGGTACCCAGCGCGTTGGACATCATGGTGACGGCGACCATCTTGGTGCGGGGGCCGAGGAGCTTCGCAAACTCCTCGACGAGGAAATTCCCGTCGTCATCAATCGGTGCCCACTTGATAACGGCACCCCGGCGCTCCCGGTGGAAATGCCACGGCACGATATTGGAATGGTGTTCGAGAATGGACAGAACTATTTCATCCCCTTCCCCAATCACCAGGCCTCCGAAAGACTGCGCCACCAGATTGATGGCTTCCGTGGCATTGCGGGTGAAGATGATCTGATCCTTGGATGGCGCGTTGATGAAACGGCGCACACTTTCGCGGGCATCCTCAAAGGCCTGTGTCGCCGTGTTCGAAAGGTAATGCAGGCCGCGGTGCACATTGGCATACTCCGCAGTCATGCTCCGGGTCATTGCGTCAATCACGGCCTTCGGCTTTTGCGCCGAGGCTGCGTTGTCGAGGTAGACAAGCGGTTTGCCATAGACTTGGCGCCCAAGAATCGGGAAGTCAGCGCGAAGGCGGGCGACATCATATGCCATCACCCCGCGAGCCTCTCTGCGGCAAGGTTCTTCAGAGCTTCGCGCAAAGCTTCATGCTCAACCGTCTCAATGGCTTCACCCACAAAGGCGGCGATGAGCAGCGACTTGGCTTCACTCTCAGGAATGCCGCGCGACATGATATAGAACAAATGATCGTGGTTCAGGTCGCCCGAGGTTGCGCCATGTCCACAAACAACGTCATCGGCATAGATTTCCAGTTCAGGCTTGGCGTCAAACTCTGCCGTTTCTGACAACAGCAAGGCATGGGTTGATTGCTTGCCGTCGGTTTTCTGGGCGTCGCGGCGCACGATCACCTTGCCCTGGAAAATTCCCCGGGCATTTCCATCCATCACGCATTTGAAAAGTTCCCGGCTGGTGCAGTGGGGAACCGCGTGGTCAACAACAAGGCGCGTGTCGGCATGCTGTTTGCCCTTGAGCAGGTAGGCACCTGAAATGGTCGATGTCGCGTTCTGCCCGAGGAATGTGACGTTGACATTTTGACGGCTGAGCTCGGCACCTGACGTGAGTGTGAAATCATTGAGTTGTGCTCCCTCGTCGAGGGAGATGATCGTTTGCGCAAGATGCTTCGATGACGGCGCATCCCGTTCCACCTTGATGCGGTCAAGCCTTGCCGTTCTGCGGAGCGTGATTGTTGTGAGCGGACAGTTGATGGTGTTGCCTTCACCCACATGGGTCTCAATCAGTGTGGCGGAAGCACCGGCGGCAACTTCGACATGCAGGCGGCTGGCGACCGCCGTACCTTCACCTGCCGAGACGAAAACAATTTCAACGGGCGAATCGACACTGCCTTCAAAAACAATGGTGTAGGTCCGCGCAGCGAGACGCGTATTGAGATCAACCAGCGGATCATCAAGCACCACGTTGGGTGCGCCATCTTCCAGGGAAAGCCCATCGCTCTCAGAGCGGCTTTCATCCACTCTGCCGTTCACAAAAACTATGCGGCGCGCCTTGACGGCGGAAAAGGGCGAGGTTGCCACGAGCCTGTCAATGAGAGTTCCGTCAACAACCGCAGAGGCCTTGCCGTAGGCGGAAGACACCATGCGGCGCAGGTCCGTCCACTTCCACTCCTCATCACGGCGGGTGGGAAGTGAAACGCCCAATGCCTCCTCGGCGGCGGTCCTTGGCAGCATCATGTTCACGCGGCTTTCTCCACGAAATCGCCATAGCCCTTGGCTTCCAGTTCAAGTGCCAGTTCCTTGCCTCCTGATTTGACGATCCGGCCGTCGGACAGCACATGCACGTGGTCTGGCACGATGTAGTCTAACAGCCGCTGATAGTGGGTGATCACGATCATGGCGCGCTCGGGCGAGCGCAGCGCGTTGACACCATCAGCCACGACGCGCATCGCATCGATGTCCAGGCCGGAATCCGTTTCATCCAGCACACAGAGTGATGGCTCCAGCACGGCCATCTGGAGGATTTCGGCACGCTTTTTCTCGCCGCCCGAGAAACCCACATTGACGGCGCGCTTCAGCATGTCCTGGGACACGTTGAGTTTGGCGGCCTTGTCCTTCACCAGACGCATGAAATCCGGAACCGAGATTTCCTTTTGGCCACGCGCCTTGCGCTGGGCGTTGAGCGCCACCTTGAGAAATTGCATGGTGGCAACGCCGGGAATTTCGATAGGGTATTGGAAGGCGAGAAACACGCCGGCTGCCGCACGCTGGTCCGGCTGCATGGCCAGCAAATCCTCGCCCCTGTAGGACACGGAACCCTCCGTCACCTCATAGCCTTCGCGGCCCGAGAGAACATAGGAGAGCGTGGACTTTCCAGACCCGTTCGGCCCCATGATGGCGTGGACCTCACCGGGCTTCACGGTGAGCGTCAGGCCCTTGAGGATTTCGCGCTGCTCATCGGCGAGCTTGACGTGGAGGTTTTTAATTTCGAGCACAGCAGAAAATTTGTTCAATTCATCAACCAAGAAAGCTAGATCGCCTGTACTCCCTCCTCCATATTCCAAAAGGTTGTCAGCGTTAGGCCTACTGTTTATGGAGACACCAAAGGAACCGTTGGCCTTCTGACCAGCATACAACCAGCGTGGATGCCAACTCCTGCTTACTCGTACGAAGTCTCCAACTTTTTCCATTTCTAAGTTGGTTATTGTTCTTACAAGTTCAAACAAAGAAGACATTTCTCTACTCCAAATTGCGTATATTTCCTCTCCCCTTGCGGGAGAGGAAGGCTAGCCTGACAGACCGACAGCCCTCACCCTGAGGTGCCCACGGGACGTGGGCCCCGAAGGGTTGGCGGCAAACGGGTTGTGTCCTTCGAGGCTCGCCCAAGCGCGAGCACCTCAGGATGAGGGGTGGTGCATGTTGTGCATTGCTCACCCGACACTTCCCTCCAAACTGATCCCAATCAGCTTCTGCGTTTCTGCCATGAATTCCATGGGCAATTGCTGCAGCACGTCACGCACGAAGCCGTTGACGATCAGCGCCACGGCCTCCTCCTGCGAGAGGCCGCGCGACCGGCAATAGAACATCTGGTCATCAGAGATTTTTGAGGTGGTGGCCTCGTGCTCAAACTGGGCCGTTGATGTCTTGGCTTCGATATAGGGCACGGTGTGGGCACCGCACTTATCGCCGATCAGCAGCGAATCGCACTGGGTGAAATTGCGGGCGTTGGTGGCCTTGCGGTGCGCTGATACAAGCCCGCGATAGGTGTTGTCGCTGCGGCCTGCGGCAATGCCTTTGGAGATGATGCGGCTGGAGCTGTTCTTGCCCAGGTGAATCATCTTGGTGCCTGAATCCACCTGCTGGCGGCCATTGGAAACGGCAATGGAATAAAACTCGCCCCGGGAACTTTCGCCCCGCAGGATGCAGCTTGGATACTTCCAGGTGATGGCCGAGCCGGTTTCAACCTGGGTCCAGGAAATCTTGGCACGGTCTCCACGGCAATCGCCGCGCTTGGTGACGAAGTTATAGATGCCGCCCTTGCCGTTGGCGTCTCCTGGATACCAGTTCTGCACCGTGGAATATTT
>JANPDD010000146.1:0-19232 GCA_031431295.1 Hyphomicrobiales bacterium
CAATGTCAAGATAAAAATCCTATGTCGGGAAAATGTATATTCCTGCGTGGCTTACAGGGTCTCCGCCGCAAACGTGTCGCAATCGCGGATCGAGGTTGCGCTCATGCCCTGCTTGAACCATTTGACGCGCTGCTCTGACGTGCCGTGGGTGAAGCTTTCCGGCACCACATAGCCCTGCGATTTTTTCTGCAGGCGGTCATCGCCGATCGCCGCCGCCGCGTTCAGGCCTTCCTCGACATCGCCCGCCTCCAGGATTTGGGCGCGGGCATTGGCCTCATTGGCCCAGATGCCGGCGAAGCAATCGGCCTGCAGTTCGGTTTTCACCTGCAGCGCGTTGCCCTCCTCCTCCGACAGGCGCGAACGCGCGGCCTGCACCTTGTCGAGGATACCGAAGGTTTTCTGCAAGTGATGCCCGACCTCATGGGCCACCACATAGGCCTGCGCGAAATCGCCGGGTGCTCCGAGCTTCGTCTTCATGTCCTGGTAGAACGACAGGTCGATATAAACCTTCTGGTCATTGGGGCAGTAGAACGGCCCCATGGCCGATTGCGCGTTGCCGCAGGCCGATTGGATGAAGCCCGAGAACAGCACCAGGCCGGGCTTGGGATAGGTCTTGCCCTCCTTGGCGAAAATGCCCTCCCAGGTGCGCTCGGTCGAGCCCAGCACGCGCTGGACGAAATCTTTCCCTGCGTCCGTTGTGACATCGGCTGTGCCGGTGCCGCCGCCGGGCAGCTCCGCATTCGGCGCGTCGGTCGACGTGTCGGGCAACTGGTATTCGGTCGCCCCGCCCGGCAGTTGCAGACCACCGCCGCCGCCATTGATGACCTGCAACAGGTCGATGCCGAAAATCAGCTTGATGGCGAAATAGGCGATCACCAGCAGCACGATCGTCGAGATCGACATGCCGCGGCCGCCGCCGCCTCCCATCGGGATATTGATGCGCCTGCCACCGCCGCCGGGAAAGCCGAAGCCGCCGCCGCCGCTTCCGCGCCGGTCCTCCACATTGTCGCTGGGCTTTTCATTGTCGAGACGCATGCTGACCTCCTGATCCGTGGCACCGAATTTGGCGAGTGTGCCATGCGATTGCAAGGTGTTTTGCGCCGCCGCGAATTGAGCTAGAAGCCAGCGCACCATGACCGACACGCTCACCATCGCACTGGCCCAGTTGAACCCCACCGTAGGTGCGGTAACCGCGAATCTGGAAAAGGCCCGCGCTGCGATTGCGGCGCATCGCACTTGCGACCTTGTGGTGTTTCCGGAGCTTTTTCTCTCCGGTTATCCGCCGGAGGATCTCGTGTTGCGCGGCTCATTCGTTGCGGCCTGCAAGCAGGCGGCGGAAAGTCTGGCGACCGAATTTGCCGATGGCCCGGCGGTGTTGATTGGGCTTCCGTGGCGCGACGGCGACAAGCTGCACAATTCGGTTGCGCTTCTCTCCGGCGGGCGCATCGAGACGGTACGCCACAAGTTCGATCTGCCGAACTATGGCGTGTTCGATGAAAAGCGCGTGTTCCAGCCCGGCCCGGCGCCGGGGCCTGTGGTTGTGAAGGGCGTGCGCATCGGCGTTCCCATTTGCGAGGATATCTGGACCGAAGAGACCTGCGAGACGCTGGCCGAAACCGGCGCTGAAATCCTGCTCGTTCCCAATGGCTCGCCCTTCGAGCGCAACAAGGATGACACGCGCCTCAACCTCGTGGTGGCGCGGATTGCCGAGACGGGCCTGCCGCTCGCCTATCTCAACCAGATCGGCGGGCAGGATGAGCTGGTGTTTGATGGCGCGTCGTTCGTGTTGAATGGCGATCATACGCTGGCGCTACAGATGCCGATGTTCGAAGAAGCCGTTGCCGTCACCACTTGGCAGCGCGGCAAAACGGGTTGGGCCTGCGTGAAGGGCGACATCGCCAAACTGCCGGAGCGCGAGGAAGAAACCTGGAAGGCCTGCGTGCTGGGGCTTCGCGACTATGTCACGAAGAACCGCTTCCCCGGTGTGGTGCTGGGCCTGTCGGGCGGCATCGACTCTGCTGTTGTTGCGGCCATGGCGGTTGACGCGCTTGGGCCGGACAAGGTCCATTGCGTCATGCTGCCCTATGCCTACACGTCGAAGGATTCGCTTGTCGATGCGGAGGACTGTGCCAAGCGCCTCGGCGTGCACTATGACGTGGTGCCGATCAAACAACCGGTTGAGGGTTTCCTTTCGGCGGTGGCGCCGCTCTTCGCCGGACGCAAAGCGGATACGGCAGAGGAGAACATCCAGTCGCGCAGCCGTGGCGTCATCCTCATGGCAATCTCCAACAAGCTCGGCTCCATGGTGCTCACCACCGGCAACAAGAGCGAGATGAGTGTCGGCTATGCCACCCTCTATGGCGACATGAACGGCGGCTACAACCCGATCAAGGATGTATACAAAACCGAAGTCTATCGCCTCGCCGCCTGGCGCAATACGCAAAGCGAAGTGGTCCCCACCCGCATCATCACCAAGGCGCCCACAGCCGAGCTTCGCGAAAACCAGAAAGACCAGGATTCACTGCCGCCCTATGACGTGCTCGACGATATTCTCGACGGGTTGGTGGAGCGCGAACAGTCGGTGGCTGAGATCACGTCACGCGGCCACGACGTGGCACTGGTGAAACGCATCCAGCACATGCTTTACGTTGCCGAATACAAGCGGCGGCAGGCGGCCCCCGGTGTCAAGATCACCCGGCGCAACTTCGGCCGCGACCGGCGCTATCCCATCACCAACGGGTTCAGGGATCCAACATAGATTTCAGCAGTACTGTTCCACACCCTTCTGCTGCTCGTCGGAATAGCGGTGGCCGTGGGCGAAGCCGGGCGGGAGAACAGCATCGATTGCCGCAAGATCATCCGCCGACAGATGAATATCAGAGGCAGCCGCGTTTTCCGCAAGATGCTCCGGCGTTCGCGTTCCCGGAATGGGAATGATGTGGCTTCCCTGGTGCAGCAGCCAGGCGAGCGCCAGTGCGGCAGGTGTGAGCCCACGCCCATGGGCATGGGCCTTGAACAGCTCGATCGCCACCATGTTGCGGGAAAAATTAGGTTCGATGAAGCGCGGCATGTTGCGGCGGAACTCGTCGCGAAAGGCTTTCGGGTCCGGCACCACATCACTCAACACGCCCCGCGCCAGCGGCGAGAAGGCCACGAACGCCGTACCCAGCCTCGCGCAGGCTTGCACCATGCCAAGCTCCGGCAAACGCGTCCACAGCGAGTATTCGCTTTGCACGGCGCGCACAGGGTGCAGCTTCGCGGCACGCACGAGCGAAGCCGGCGAGATTTCCGAAAAGCCGATGCCGCCGATCTTGCCCTCGCGCTTGAAGCTGAGAAGCGTTTCCATCACGTCTTCTATCGGGATCGACTGGTCGCGGCGGTGGATGTAGTAGAGGTCGATGTGGTCCACGCCAAGGCGCTGCAGAGAGCCTTCCAGGCAATCGCGGAGGAAGCCGGCTTCGTTGGAAATGCCGCGCGGGCTGATGCGGAAGCCGCCCTTGGTGGCCAGCGAAAACCGCTTTCGGGCGGCCGGGTTCTTTTTGAAATAGGCCCCGAGAACCTCTTCGGAAACATGCGGCCCGTAAATCAGGGCCGTATCGACATGGGTGACGCCCAGATCCAGCGCCTTGTCCAGGGTGCGATGGCTCGTCGCAACATCAGTTGGGCCAAATATGCCGCCAAAGCTCATGGCACCAAGACCGACTTCACCCACCAGGGGGCCATCCTTGCCCAATTGCCGCTGTTTCACATTCTTCCCTTGTCCAAGTTCTTCCTACCAGACCCCAAGCCCCTTCGCCATTCTTGACGCATGCGGCCAGCGCATGTAGCCCACGCCCATGACACCCATGACACCCGTGACAGCCATGCCAGTCGTCCGCTTCGCGCCTTCGCCCACGGGCCGCATCCACATTGGCAATGCCCGCACCGCCATTCTCAATTGGCTCTTCGCCCGGAAGAACAGCGGGCAATTCATCCTGCGCTATGATGACACCGATACCGCACGCTCGACCGAGGACTATGCACTGGGCATTGCCGCCGATCTCGATTGGCTCGGCATCAAGCCGCAGCGGGTGGAGTGGCAGTCGAAGCGCTTTTCCCGTTACGGAGCGGTCGTTGAAAGGTTGAAGGCCGAGGGGCGGCTCTATCCATGCTACGAAACGGCCGACGAACTGGAACGTCGCCGCAAGCGCCAGGAGGCCCGCGGCGGCCCCCGCGTTTACGACCGGGCGGCGTTGAAGCTTGAACCCGATGAACGCGCCGCCCTCGAAGCCCAGGGGCGAAAGGCCCACTGGCGTTTCAAACTCGACCACCGGGTGATCGAATGGAATGATCTGATCAGGGGAGCGCAGCACACTGATCTTGCCAGCCAGTCAGACCCCGTTCTGGTGCGCGAAGACGGCAGCTACCTCTACACGCTGCCGTCTGTCATCGACGACATTGATTTCGCCGTCAGCCATGTCATCCGGGGCGAGGACCACGTCACCAATGCCGGTGTGCAGGTGGCGATCACGCAGGCGCTCGGCGGCAATGTGCCAACCTACGCGCATCATTCGCTGCTCATCGGCGCTGATGGCAAGGGCCTCTCGAAACGGCTGGGTTCGCTTTCCATTGCGCAGATGCGCGGAGACGGCTTTGAGGCCATGGCCGTGGCGAGCCACGGGGCACTTCTCGGCACGTCCGACAATATTCATCCGTGTACGGATTATAACGAGCTTGTCGCAGGCTTCGACCTGGCCAAGCTCTCGCGGGCCCCTGCCCGCTTTGATGAGGCTGAGTTGAAGGCGCTCAACGCCAAGCTCTTGCACATGCTGCCTTTCGAAGCGGTCAGGGACCGCCTGCCCGAACCAACACCTGATCCGGCGGAAGCGTTCTGGCTCGCCGTGCGCGGCAACGTCGAGAAACTTTCAGACACGGCGCAGTGGGCGGAGATCATCAGGAGCGGACGTGGGTTCGTATCCGACGGGGACCGCGAGTTCATCGCCGCCGCGCGCGATTGCCTACCACCGGAACCGTGGGATGCCACAACTTGGAAGTCCTGGACCGAGGCGCTCAAACTCTCAACGGGGCGCAAGGGCAAGGCCCTGTTCATGCCGCTTCGCGCCGCCCTCACCGGCCTCGACCACGGCCCGGAACTGGCGGCGCTTCTGCCGCTGATCGGGCGGCAAAGGGCACTTGATCGGCTGGGGTAGTTGTCACATTTTTGTTGACATCACGGCATACTATGCTAGGACTCATTCAGGTCATGAGGCCAAAAGGGTCTTAACCGAAGTGCTGCGCCTGCATGGCGTAGTTCTGCGTCGTGGCCTGCGAGGGCGTTACAGTCGCCAAAACAGGTGTGGTTGTTGAACACGGGTTGGGAAGCAACCGGGTTTTCGAACCCTTTCTGTTTGGGCCTCATCGGTCTGAAAGCGATTGTAAATGAAATACTCAGAGTTTCGCCGGTGGCTGAAAAAGCAGGGCTGTACGTTTCATACACGAGAAGGCGGCACCAGCCATCTTGTCGTCCGTTACAAAGGCAAGGAGACTTCGTTTCCGATGCGCGGCAGCAAAGAGATTGGTACCGGCCTCGTCCAGGCCATCAAGAAGCAGCTGGGACTCAAGTGATCAAATATCGCGTCAAGCTGGAACCGGATGACAACGACACCATCCTTGTCACTTCCCCCGACTTTCCGGGTGTGATCACGTTTGGCGAAACCCGTGAAGAGGCGCTGCATCATGCGGTGGGCGCGTTCCGCGAAATGATTGCGGCGAAAATCCACAACAAGGAGCCCATTCCCTTTCCTTCAAGAATCCGGAAAGGCGAACCGTTCATTGTTCTGCCCTTGCAGACCGAGATAAAGATCAGGCTCTATGAAGCACTGCAAGACAGCGGCATTCGAAAGGCAGATTTGGCGCGGAAAATGCATTTGCATCGCCAGGAAGTGGAGCGTTTGCTGAATTTGGATCAATCCACCAGTCTCAGCAAAATTGAATCCGCGTTCGCCGCCCTCGGCAAGTCGTTGAAGATTGAGGTGACCGAAGACACTTGATCGGCTGGGGTAGGCGCGCCATCATCCCCCCATGATCCTCGTGGGCCAGTTCGACTCGCCTTTTGTGCGCCGCGTGGCGGTGACGCTCAACCACTATCACATGCCCTTCACACGCCAGCCCCTGTCGGTTTTCCGCGACGCCGGGGCCGTGCAGAAGATCAACCCGCTGCTCCGCGTGCCGGCCCTCATTCTGGAAGGCGGCGAAACGCTGATCGATTCGCATGCCATCATCGACCATCTCGATGAGATGGCCGGACCGGCGCGGGCGCTGACACCGGCGCGGGGAGCGGAGCGACGCCGGGTGCTGCGGGCGGTCCTGCTCGCAACAGGCACGGCCGAAAAGGTGGGGCAGATCTTTTTTGACCGCCTGAACTATTCGGAAAAGCAGCGGGCCAGGGACTGGGAAAAGCGCCTCCTCGGCCAGATCAGGGCGGGCCTCGAAAGGCTTGAGGATGATTGCGGCATGCCATGGTTTTTTGACAGCAGGCTGTGCCAGGCGGACGTCACGGCCGCCTGCATGATCATGCACATGAAGATGCGCGTGCCGGAGTGCTTCCCGGCCAACAAGTATCCGAAGCTCCATGCCCTGGCGCTGCACTGCGAGACACTGGAAGCCTTTACCGAAGCCAGGCCCGGCGCCAATGAGACCGTGCCGGCAGCGAAAAAGTGAGGGCCGCCTGCCGTGCCGCTTGTTTCGGTCATCATTCCAACGCGTGACCGGCCGCGCTACCTGCCCGAAGCCATCGCGTCCGTTCTGCATCAGGACTTCGGCGACTTCGAACTCATCGTGGTGAACGATGGCGAGGCACTTGCGCCGCTGCCGCCCGACAGGCGCATCCGGCACCTCGAAAATGCCCGTCGCGGGGCAGTCGCCGCCCGCAATCTGGGTGTGGACAATGCCAGGGGCGGGATCATTGCCTTTCTCGACGATGATGACCGCTGGGTTGACCACAGCTATCTTGCAACGGCGTCAGGCCTCGTCAGCGCAGGTGCGGACTTCGTGTACGGCGATGGCCTCATGCAGTTTCCAAATGAACCGTCGCCGCGTGGTTTCAGCCGGTCCGCGACGGCGGCAAGTTTGGCCCGCGACAACACGATCCTCGTCTCGGCTGTAAGTTACAGGCGTGCGCTGCATGAGAGCTTGGGGGGCTTCGATCCGGCCCTGCCCTATTATTGGGATTGGGACTGGTACTTGCGTGTGGCCCGTTGCGGTGCCGTCCTCGCCCATATCGAAAGGCCGGTTGTTGATATCCGCATCCACGGCCAAAACATGTCAGGCGGAACGCAGCGGGCCGCCCGGCAAGGCAATCTCGACACCCTTGCGCAGAAGCATGGGCTTGGCGAATTGACGCTCAAAAACCACACGGATTTTGTATGACATGGCTCTCAGCCCCATTTTAACTATTTGTTTAGAAAGAGAAAAAAGGCCGCCACAACTGTTAACGAAAAGTTAACCCCGGTTTTAGCGGGTTTCTGCGATTGCAATGCAAAAGAAGCCCTAAAAATAAGGGTTTTCACGAATCGCAAGGTGCTGTAACCATTTCTTCACGATTGATTCGCCACCCCAAAGGAGATGAACATGGCTGACGAAAAAGTACTGACAGTAGCTCTTTCCAAAATTTCCGCAGAGCTTGCCGAGAAGCACGAAATGTCAAAGAAGGGCATGGGCGAACTGCTCGGCAACTTCGTTGAACTCCTCGTCAAGAACCTCAAGAAGGGCAACAAGGTCCGCGTCACCGGCCTTGGCATCTTCCAGGTGCGCAAACGCCCTGCCCGCCTTGGCCGCAATCCGATGACGGGCGAGCAGATCAAGATCAAGGCATCGAAGAAGCTGGCCTTCCGCGCCGCCAAGGAAGTCAAGGAAGCGATCTAAACCGTTTTGGTTTCGTTTTCCGTCGAGCCCCGCACACGTTGCGGGGCTTTTTTGTTGAGGCGATTTCACCGGGGTTGGTGATTGCGGGAGTTTGCAACGGCAGCTAGCTTGCCGGATCAACGTAAACAGGATCAGAAAATGAAAACGTCAGCCCAGGTCGTGGTCATAGGTGGCGGTGTTGTTGGTTGTTCGGTGCTCTATCACCTGACCAAGCTGGGCTGGAAGGATGTGGTGCTGGTGGAGCGCGATATTCTCACCTCCGGGTCCACCTGGCATGCGGCGGGCGGCTTTCACACGCTGAATGGCGATCCCAATGTGGCCAAGCTGCAGGGCTATACCATCGGGCTCTACGACGAGTTGGAAAAAATCTCGGGCCAGGCTTGCGGTCTTCACCGCTCAGGCGGCCTCATCCTTGCCGACACCAAGGACCGCATGGACTGGCTGAAGATGGCCCATGCGCGGGCGCGCTACCTTGGCCTTGAAACGGAAATGCTGTCCATGGCGGAGGCAAAAAAGCTGAACCCGCTTCTGGAAGAGCAATATTTTGTCGGTGCCATGCTGGATGCCGCCGATGGCAATTTGGACCCCGAAGGCACAACCCACGCTTATGCCAAGGCGGCCCGTATCGGTGGCGCGGAAATCCATCAGGGTTGCCGGGTCACCGAATTGAAAGCCCGCACGGATGGGACATGGGATGTCATCACCGTCAATGGCAACATCCATGCCGAGCATGTGGTGAATTGCGGCGGCCTCTGGGCCCGGGAGGTTGGCCGCATGGTTGGCCTTGAACTGCCGGTTCTGGCCATGGCGCACCAATATCTTGTGACCGACGACATGCCTGAGGTCATCGCCTTCAACAAGGAACGCGGCCACGAACTGCCGCACATCATCGATTTCAAATCTGAAATCTACATGCGGCAGGAGCGTTCGGGTCTGGTGCTCGGCACCTATGAACAGGATTGCAGGCCTTGGCAGCCCAAAGAAACACCTTGGGACTTTGGCCGCGAATTGTTCCAGCCGGACCTTGACCGCATCTCCCATAATCTTGAACTTGGCTACAAGCATTTCCCGGCGTTGGCCAAGGCCGGCATCAAGCGGGTGATCAACGGGCCGTTCACCTTCACGCCGGATGGCAACCCGCTGGTTGGGCCCGTGCAGGGTTTGAAAAACTACTGGCTGGCTTGCGGCGTATTGGCAGGCTTCAGCCAGGGCGGCGGCGTTGGCCTCGCGCTGTCGCAATGGATGGTGAATGGCGATCCGGGCTTCGATGTGTGGGCCATGGACAATGCCCGCTATGGCGAATGGGCGACGCGCAGCTACACCAACGAAAAAGTGCGCGAGACTTATTCGCGCCGCTTCTCCATCCGTTTTCCGAACGAAGAACTGCCGGCGGCCCGCCCGCAACAGACCACGGCACTTTACGACACTTTGATTGCACAGGGTGCCGTGATGGGCGATTCTTGGGGCTTGGAAACGCCACTCTGGTACGCGCCCAAAGGTGTTGAGCCAAAAGACATCGTGTCGTTCCGCCGCTCCAATGACTTCAAGCATGTGAAGGCGGAAGTGCTGGGAACACGCAACGGCGTCGGTGTTACCGAAATTGCAAACTTCGCCAAATACCGCTTCACCGGATCAGGGGCCGAATCCTTCCTCGCGCGCCTGATGACCAACAAGATGCCGAAGACGGGGCGCATCATCCTCACGCCGATGCTGAACCCGCAGGGCAAGTTGATTGGCGATTTCACCATTGCAAAAGCCAAAGATGATTGTTTCTATATGTGGGGTTCGTCGCAGGCGCAGATCTATCATATGCGCTGGCTTGAAGCGCATCTGCCCACGGACGGTTCCGTGAAAATCGAGCGGCTGGACATGAAAATGGTAGGCCTTTCCATTGCCGGGCCAAAGTCACGCGATGTCTTGCAGGCCATGACAGATGAGGATGTGTCCAATGCCGCCTTCAAGTTCATGGATCACCGCGCGTTTGACATCGGCAATTGCCCCGCCCTCGTCAACCGCGTCACCTACACGGGCGACCTCGGCTATGAAATCTGGGTGACGCCGGATTACCAGCGCCGCCTCTATGCGGCGATCATCAAGGCGGGGGCCGCACATGGCATCATCAATTTCGGCATGCGCGCCCTTCTCTCCATGCGGTTGGAAAAGAACTTCCCCACCTGGTACCGCGAGCTTCGTCCCATCTATGGTGGCTTTGAAGCGGGCATGGACCGCTTCATTGATCTCACCAAAAATGATTTCATCGGCCGTGAAGCGGCGATGGAGGAAAAACGCAGCGGCGGAAAGCTGCGACGCGTGTCCATGATTGTCGATGCTGCTGATGCCGATGTGCTGGGTGATGAGCCCATCTTCCACGGCGGCAAGGTTGTGGGCTGGGTCACGTCCGGCGGCTACGCCCACTTCGTCGACACGTCCATGGCGCAGGGCTATGTGCCGAAAGAACTGGCGGGCGACAGCGGATTTGAAATCGAAATCATCGGCGAAATGCGCAAAGCCACGATTATTTCGGAGCCGCTGTTTGATCCGGAAGGGAAAAGGATGCGGAGTTAGGCAACCCGGCCGTAGAACCCGATCTGCTCCTCGCGTGTGAAGACCACGCCGGGCTTTTCATAGTAGGAGAACACCGCGATCAGCCGCTCGCGGCTGCCCCTGATGGTGGAGACCTTGTGCGCGGTGTTCTTGCCCTTGAAGACATTGAGTGTGCCGGCCGAGAGTTTCAGGGTTTTCACTTCGGAGTCTTGGCCGCGCAGAAGCTTTGCCACGCCGTCATAGTTCGGATCATCGGGTGCGCGCAGATCACTGCGATAGACGAAGTCGCCACCTTCTTCCGGTGCTTGCAGCAAAAGCGTGGTGGTGAATTCGCTGCGGTCAAAGTGCCAGTTCAGTTGCTCACCTTCGCGGTAGGCCATGACATTGACGCGGGCCAGCGCGTCGCGCATGGGATAGAGCGCCTGCTTTTCCATGGTGGCACCGAGAAACATGACCATGGGCGCCCATTCATAGATGTACATGACGACGCTTTGCGGAATCTGGTCGGCGCACACCGTGTGGTTGATGGTTTTGGTTTTTGCCAGCGCCGGATGGTCCTCGGCCAAGCCCGGAATGGTTTTCATGAAATAGATATTGTGCTCGCGGGTATGGACGAAGGAGAGCGTGTCCATCACCGGCTTCACTTCGGCCACGCACCTCACCAGTGCGTCGGCACGCACCAGTCCCTCGAGATTGAACATGCCGTCCTTTGCGAGATCGGCTTTGCATTTCTCAACCAGCGCAGCCCACGCAGGCGAACCCACCTTGTGAAGCGGGTAGCGGTCGAGATCGAGAATGTCATTCATGGTTCAATCCCCCGGCGGCATCTACGAGCCATTCCCACACACCAAGCGCAAAGGTTCGCATGGCATAGAGATGAAAGGCATGAGCCTCGATACAATGAATGAGCACCGGCGTGTGGTGAATTCCCGTCATCACAAAATGGCCGGGCTTGAAGCTGCGCTCATCGAAGTCAACGGCGGCGCAGCGGGAGAGCAGGATTCTTGCTTTCTCCCCCTCAATTTTGATGCGGCAGCGGGAGGATGAGAGCGGTGTCACCAAACATTCGGAAGGCAGTCCTGCCGAGGCGTGATCACCCATGCACCAGAACTGCTGCGGTGCGATGCGCATCACGGTGAACGCATCAGTGCTGTTGGCAATGCCCACCTTCAAAGGCAGCTTGCCAACCGCTTCTGCCAACGGTTTTTCGAAGCCGCGTCCAAAGCCTGCCACTTGCGTGAGGGTGAAATCGCCATCCTCGAAAATGGAAATGCCGGGCGCTGCATAGGCTGAAACCGTGGCCAGCGGGGAACGGGCAGCAAGGGTGACGTCAGGCATGGAGGCGCACTCCTTGCCTGTCGATGAAGTGCGGTGACACCAGCTTCAGTCTCACCTGCTCATCCTTCAGCGGGAAGGCCGCGATGATTTCTTCGCCCTCATGTTTCAACCCTCCCTGATAGAGACCGAGTGCGATGAACTTGTCCAATTCCGTGGACCAGGTGACCGAGGTGATGTAGCCCCGGCCATGGCCCTTGATCTCATCGCTGGCCGCAAACAGGATGGAGCCGCCGCGCAGCTTCTTCTCCGGCTCCAACAATTCCAACCCCATCAATGACCAATGCTCCGGTGCCTGGTATTTTTCGCGCAGCCGAAGTTCCTTGCCGATGAAGGGCTTTTCCTTCGCTGCCATCTTGCCGAGGCCCAAATCATCGAGTGTATTGCGATGATCAAGTTCCAACCCCGCGACGTGCCCCTTTTCGATGCGCAGCGACGCCAGCGCTTCCAGCCCATAGGGTTTGATGTCGAGCGGTTCCGCCGCCGTCAAAATATGTTCCCACAGCGAAATTGCAAAATTCGCGGGACAATGGACTTCGTAGGCCAATTCACCCGAGAACGAGAGGCGCATCAGGCGCAGTGTGGTGCCGCCGAACGGAACATCCTTGACGCCCATATAGGGCAGCGCTTCATTCGAAACATCAATGCCGGGCAGCGCCAGTTGCAGCGCCTCACGGGACTTTGGACCGGACACCGCCATGCCGCCAAATTCATCCGTGAGCGAGGCCACATGCACTTTCAATTCGGGCCAGTGGCATTGCAGCAGGTATTCGAGCCATGACATCACTTCACCGGCTTGCGCGGTTGTGGTCGTCAGGTAAAATTGCGTGTCCGAGATGCGTGAGGTGGTACCGTCATCCAGCACAACACCATCGTCATTCAGCATCACACCATAACGCGCCTTGCCCACGGGCAGTTTGGCGAAACCGTTGACGTAAACGCGGTTCAAGAATTCGGCGGCATCCGGTCCCTGCACATCAATCTTGCCCAGCGTGGAAACGTCGGCGAGGCCAACACCTTTGCGGACCAGTTCCATCTCCTTGATGTAGGCGTCTTCCGGTGTGCTGCCTGCCCAAGCATAATACCAGGCGCGCAACCACAGCCCCGCTTCAATGAAAGTTGCGCCATTGTTCGCATGCCAATCATGGAGCGGCGAGCGCCGCACCGGGCGGAAATGTTTGCCCACACTGCGGCCCGCCAAGGCACCAATCGTCAGCGGCGAATAGGGTGGCCGAAATGTTGTTGTTCCGGCTGTGCCGGCGTCGATGCCGCGCAGGTCCGCCATGATGGCGATCGCGTTGACGTTCGAGGTTTTGCCCTGATCGGTCGCCATGCCCAGCGTGGTGTAGCGCTTCATGTGTTCGACCGAATGGAAGCCCTCCTCGTGGGCGATCATGATGTCTTTGGCCGTCACGTCATGCTGGAAATCGATGAAAGCCTTTGCGGGTTTTGCAATGTCTGAAAGACGGGGGCCTGTGCCGATGTGATAAGGGCGGTCTTCGCGGACGGACGGCAGTTCAACAGGTTTCGGTTTTTTGGTGAAGCCGCGACGGGCCAAGGCGGCAAGGGCGGCACTTTCACCATCGCGCACCGCTGCCAGCAACCCGAAGTGGCCAAGGCAGGCGCCCGCGCCGAAATGACTTTCTGCAAATCCGCCCGGAACAAAGGCGGCAATCTTCGCGTCATACTTGGCCTTGATGCCGCAATGGGAGGTGAGGTGGACATTGGGACTCCAGCCGCCGGAAACAGCCAGCACGTCGCAATCAATAGTGACACTGTGGCGGCCCGCCAGTTTCACCTGGCGCAATTGTTTGTCGCCCGCCGTGTCGGCAATTCCGGTGTTGGGGAAAATGGCGATGCCCAATGCTGCCGCCTGCGCCAGCATGTCGCCCGTCGGAGAAGGGCGCAATTCCGCAACAGTCACGGCCACACCGGCTTCAGCCAACCCAAAGGCCGTCTGGTAGGCGCTGTCATTGTTGGTGGCAACGACTGCGCGGGATTTGGGCACAAGTGCAAACCGGTTGAGATAGGTTTTGACGGCGGAGGCCAGCATGATGCCGGGGCGGTCGTTGTTGGCAAACACCAGTGGCCGCTCGGTGGCACCCGCCGCGATGATGATTGTCTTGGCGCGTATCACATGGAACAGCATGCCATTGGGTTTATGTTCGGCGATGGTGATCTGGTTGCCGTCATAGAGGCCTTGGGCCGTTGCACGCCGCAGCACTGTGAGGTTGTTCAGCGATTGCAACTCGGACACGGCATCCATGCGCCAGCGTTCGAGCGTGGCGCTGGATTCCGAAAGGAGTGAACCGCCGAGTTCACTATCCTGTTCGGCAAGCAAAACTTTGGCCCCCGCCCGGCCCGCGACCAGTGCGGCCGCCAGTCCCGCTGGCCCCGCCCCCACCACAACACAATCAAAGAACCCATATTGTGCGTCATGCCGGGCCGTATCAAGTGTTTCAGAGGCCTTGCCCAGCCCGGCGGCCCGGCGGATGAAGGGTTCGTAGAACATCCATGATTTTTTGAAGGGACCGATGAAGGTCTTGTAGTAGAAGCCCGCGCCAAACAGGGGGCCTGCAAGACCATTCACGGCCATGAGATCAAAACTTGGCGAGGGCCAGGCGTTCTGGCTCTTTGCCGACAGACCTTCCGCCAAGGGCAGCATGGTGCCGGGAATATTTGGCTCCTGACGGGCACCCTCTCCCATGGTGAAAAGGCCGTTGGGTTCTTCAATGCCTGCCGACAGGAAGCCGCGCGGGCGATGATACTTGAAGCTGCGGCCCACAAGCGTTTTGCCATTGGCCAGAAGCGCCGAGGCCAGCGTGTCACCGCCATGGCCGAACAGGCGCGCGCCATCATAAGTGAATGCAATGGTCTTGCTCCGGTCAATGCGGCCACCCTTGTCGAGACGCTTGAAGGCGGTCATTCCACCACCCCCGCAATCTCATTTGTCGCGGTGTTGCGCGAGAGCTTGAACCACTGGCGGCAGCCCAGCACATGCTGCCAATATTCCGTGTGCGGACCTTTCGGGTTCTCAAACGTGAAAGTGTAGTCGTGCCAGGCCCTCAAATCGCCCGTTCCATGGGCAGGCCGCACGCGCGTGGCGTCACCACCGTAGCGGAATTCGCTGACGTCGCGTTCACCGCAATGGGGGCACGGTAATCTCATGATTCTTGGCTCATTGCTTGTACGTCCAGTTGCCGATGCCATAGTCGTCCAACTCGCCACCCTTTTCAAAGCGGTCGAGGGAATAGCAGCGGTTCAATTCATGTTCTTCGTCGCTGGCGATGGTGTGGGCGAAGGTGAAGCCCGAGGTGGGCGTGGCCTTGAAGCCGTGATAGCACCAGCCACCGTTGAGATAGAGGTTGCGCACCGGCGTGCGGCAGATGAAGGGTGCGCCATCCGGCGTCATGTCCATGATGCCGCCCCAGTGGCGCAAGAGGCGCATGCGCGACATGAAGGGCATGAGCGAAACGGCACATTCCATCACATCCCTGATTTTGAAAAGCTGGCCACGCTGGGTGTAGGTGTTGAAGCCATCGATATGGCCACCAAAGACAAGCCCACCCTTGTCGGATTGCGAGAGATAGAACAGTTCCGCCCCCCACGACACCACATGGTGCACGATGGGTTTCACCGCTTCCGTGACAAAGGCTTGCAGAATGTGGCTTTCGACAGGCAGTTTCAGCCCGGCCATTTTTGCCACGTGGGATGAATGGCCCGCAACAGCAATGCCGACTTTGCCCGCGAGAATGCGGCCGCGCGAGGTTTCAACACCGGTCACCTTGCCGTCATCCATCACCATGCCGGTGACTTCGCAGTTCTCGATCACATGCACACCCAATTGTGAGGCGGCCCGCGCATAGCCCCAGGCCACGGCATCATGGCGCACGGTTCCGGCACGGGGCTGGTGGATGCCTCCCCAGATCGGAAAACGCGCTTCCTTTGAATAATCAAGATAGGGCAGAAGTTTCTGCACTTCGCCCCGGTCCAGCAGCTCTGCGTCAATGCCGTTGAGGCGCATGATGTTGCCGCGCCTTGCAAAAACATCCATCTGCGCCGGCGACACACCAAGCACGATCTGGCCACGATGCGACACCATGCAATTGTAGTTCAATTCGTGGGACAGGCCCTCCCACAGCTTCATGGAATGCTCGAAGAACTGCGTGTTGCCATCGATCACGTAGTTGGAGCGGATCAAGGTGGTGTTGCGGCCGACGTTGCCGGAGCCCAGGTCACCGCGCTCCAGAACCGCGACATTGCTGATGCCGTGGTTCCGGGCGAGATAGTAGGCGGTTGCCAGGCCGTGGCCGCCACCTCCGATGATGATGACGTCATAGGACGACCGGGGTTCGGGTTTCGCCCACGCCGCACCCCAGGGCTTCTCTGGCTGCAGGGCGTGCCTGAGCAGGGAAAACACCGAATATCCCTTTGCCTTGCGCTTTGCCATCACTCCTCAATATCGAAGCTGCGGGGCCACAAGCAAGAGTCAGTTAAACTTGCGTGGCAGGTGTGGCTCTGGGACTTGCGCGGGCCGCCCATTCGGCGAAAACCCACGCCACGACACCAAAACCCAGAAAGGCAATCGAAATGGGATACATGGTTCCATCATAGAAGCGCCCGGCAACGGCGCCGAAAACAACCGCGATCAGCGTTGAAATGGCACCCGAAACGGCCGCCGCCATGCCCGCAATGTGGCCCATGGGCTCAAGCGCCATGGCGTTGAAATTGCCAAACAGGAGCCCGCTGCAAAAGAACGAGATGAAAAACAGGATGCCGACGCTGACGAGCGGCGGGTGGCCGTGCCACACCACGGTCGCCAGCACCATGAGCGACCAGGTGGCGATGAAGACGCGCAAGGCCCATTGCGAAATCTTGCGCATGCCAAGGCGCATGACGGTGCGGCCATTGACAATCATGGCCAGCGCAATGGCAACCGCCAGTCCGCCAAACCACAGGGCAAAATAGGCTCCCTGCTGGTACTGCTCCGCAAAGATCTGCTGCGATGTGCCGAGATAGGCCGTGAAGGCCGCGAAGATGAAACCCACGGCAAGCGTGTTGCCAAGAGCAACCCGATTGCGGACAACTTCAGCGGCACTTGCGGCGAGGACGCCCACTGAGAAGGGCAGGCGTTTTTCAGGTGCCAGCGTTTCCTCCTGGCGGAAGGCGAGCCAGATCCAGGCCAGAACCGCCATCACAAGGAAGCCCGCAAAAATCACCCGCCATGAGGCCACGAACAGCACCAGCTGCCCGATGGAAGGGGCGAGGATCGGCACCAGCATGAAGACTGACATGACAAAGGACATGACACGCGCCATGGCGGCACCGCCCGCGCCATCGCGCACCATGGCCATGGAAACAATGCGGGGGCCCGCCGCACCAAAGCCCTGCAGCACGCGGCCCGCGATCAACATGGGAAAGCTCGTGGCAAACATGCACACGGCGGCTCCTGCCGCAAAGAACAACAGGCTTGCGAAAATGCTTGGCTTGCGCCCGATGGAATCAGAAACCGGGCCAAACAGCAGCGTTCCCAGCATCATGCCGCCAAAAAAAACGAGGATGATCAATTGCCGGTCATTGGGGTCGCTGGCCCCCAGTTCCGTTGCCATCACGCCAATGGCCGGCAACATGGTATCAATCGACATGGCGACCATGGCGGTGAGCAGGGCAACCAGGGCAATGAATTCGGCGGGGCGGGTTTTTTGCATGCGTTCCAATTTTCTTCCCTCCCCCTTGTGGGGAGGGATAAAGGGTGGGGGTTGCGCTGTCGGACCTGGATATTTTCGGTCCAACTTCTGCTAACACCACCAGACCCCCGCCCCGGCCCTCCCCACAAGGGGGAGGGAGAAGGAAGATCAAGAGCGCAAGCCCCTACTCCCCATGATCATCGCCGCCAACAGCCGTTCCGTCGACCTAGACCCGCGTGATGCGCAATTCGTGCAGGATCCCTATCCTTCCTACGAAGCAATTCGCGCCGCCGCTCCGGTCTTCAAATGGGAGCAATATGGCCATTGGTGCTTTGCCAATTTTGACGATGTGAACGCCCTGCTGCGGGACCGCCGCTTCGGGCGGCAGATCCTGCATGTGGCAAGCCGGGAGGAACTGGGTTGGGCGGAGCCACCAGCGCACCTCAAGGTCTTCACCGACCACGAAAAGCATTCGCTGCTGGAACTGGAACCTCCCGTTCACACGCGCCTGCGGGGCCTCGTCAACCGGGCCTTCCTCACCCGCCACATTGAGCGCTTGCGCCCCCGATTGGTGAATCTTTGCAATCAGTTGATTGATGATTTTGAAGCGAAGGGTGAAGCCGATGTGCTGTCCGCCTATGCCACGCCCATCCCCATCACGGTGATCTGCGAACTGCTCGGCGCGCCCGTCGAGATGGGCGAGAAATTCCTCTCTTGGTCGCATGACCATGTGGCCATGTACATGGCGCGGCGGGACCGGGCGGTGGAAGACCGCGCCGTTGCCGCCGTCAGTGCTTTCTCTGGCTATATGCGGGAACTCATCGCGGCGCGCCGCACGGCATTGGGCGATGATCTCCTCTCTGAACTCATCCGCGCCAGCGACGAACACGGCAGGCTCAGTGAAGATGAACTGGTGACGACCGCCATCCTGCTTCTCAACGCGGGGCACGAAGCCACCGTCCACGCCATGGGCAATGGCATCAAGGCGCTTCTCGAATTGGGCCACACTTCAGCAATTGGCGCGGGCCATGTGGAGGAGGCGCTGCGTTTCGATGCGCCCTTGCACATGTTCACGCGCTATGCGCTGGAGGATGTGACGTGGAACGGCCTGCACTTGAAGAAGGGAGAGGTCGTCGGCCTGATGCTGGGGGCCGCAAACCGTGATCCGGCGCGTTTTTCCGAACCGGGCAGTTTTGATCCGGCGCGTGTTGCCAATGCCCATGTCAGTTTTGGCGCAGGCATTCATTTCTGTGTGGGAGCACCGCTCGCCCGGCTCGAAATGGAAGTGGGATTGAATGTGCTGTTTGCGCGCCTTCCCGCGCTGCGGCTCTCATCACCACCCATTTTCCGGGACACCTACCACTTCCACGGCCTCGAGGAATTGCATGTGGCATGGCGGTGACCCCACCCCTACCCCTCCCCGGAAACCGGTGAGGGGTGAGTAGTGACCTTCACCCCTCCCCAATTCTTGGGGAGGGGAGGAACATCAAGAAAGCGGCATCCGAAAATACCTCTTGACTTTACTCCTATCATGTGTCTATATACTATCACCTCTCGCCACCGGGGTCCTGCTCATGACGGTGAGTTCGGGCGGAGAGAGGGGCAGGTCCGCTGGTGATGGCAAACGTGGTCATTGCCCCCGGACTCCCTTAGGACCCGGGCTTGGCGGCGCCCAAATCCCCGCAAATGTTGCTGACTTTTGCGGAAAGGATTTGTGCCATTTCATATTCACGTTTTCCGGAGGAAAACGTGGGGACCCTGTTC
>JANPDD010000147.1:0-8991 GCA_031431295.1 Hyphomicrobiales bacterium
GTCAAAGTGATCGGTGCCGTGCTTCTGCTTATGGGTGGCATCACGTTCATGTATGCCGCCAACCCCACGGGAGTTGAATTCTTCGTCGAGGTCGAGCCGGAGATGGTCAATGTCTATGTGCGCGCCCGCGGCAATCTTTCCAACGCGCAAAAACTGTCATTGACCCGCGAAGTGGAACGCCGCGTGATCAAGGTGGCTGGCTTTGCCTCCTATTCGACCTATGCGGGCAACAGTTCCTCCGGCGGCGCTTTCGGCGATCAGGATGTGCCGGCTGATGTGATTGGCCAGGTGCAACTTGAACCAAAACTGATCAGTGAGCGGCCCTCATGGAAAGTGCTCAAGCCGCAGCTTGAAGCGGCCGTGGCCGACATGTCAGGCGTGATCATTGAAGTGCGTGAGCTGGCGGGCGGGCCACCGTCCGGCAAAGACATCAAGTTGCAGATTACCTCCGGCAACCGGGCAGACATCACAGCAGCGGCAAAGAAGTTCCGCGCCCATCTTGAGGCGGAAGCCAAGAGTTACCGCGATCTGGACGACGAGTTGCCGTTGCCTGGCTATGAATGGACGCTCAACATCGACCGCGAGGAGGCGGGTCGCTTCGGGGCTGACATTCTATCGGCTGGCACCCTCGTGCAATTGGCAACAACCGGCGCCAAGGTTGGCACGTTCCGCTCTGATAGCTCGGACGAGGAAATCGACATCCGCGTGCGCCTGCCGGAAGAGCAGCGCACCGTGACGACGATTGAAAACATGCGGGTGCCAACGGCGCTGGGTCTGGTGCCCATGTCCAATTTCCTGACGTCGAAAGTTGAACCGCTGGTCAACGTGCTGTACCGCAATGACGGCATTCCATCGGTTTTTGTGAAGGCCAATGTGGCCGAGGGCCTGCTTGCGACGGACAAGGTTCAGGAGCTTCAAAAGTGGATTGATGGCGAAAAATGGCCGCAGGGTTTGAACTTCCGCTTCCGTGGTGCCGACGAGGATCAAAACGAGTTCGGCGCCTTCCTTGGCAAAGCGATGCTGGCCTCGGTCTTTATGATGTTCATGATCCTGATCATTGAATACAACTCATTCTACCATGTGATGATCACGCTTTCCGCCGTGGTCATGTCCACCGTCGGTGTGCTTCTCGGCATGATGGTGACGGGGCAGTATTTCTCCATGATCATGACGGGGACGGGTGTCATCGCCCTCACCGGTGTGGTGGTCAGCCATTCCATCGTGCTGATCGATACCTATCACCGCCTCTCCGAAGCCGGGCAGAACCCGATTGAAGCGGCCATCCGCACCTGCGCCCAGCGCATGCGGCCGGTGTTGCTGACATCTGTCACCGCCATGCTCGGTTTGCTGCCGCTGATGTTCGAGTTGAACGTGGATTTCTTCACGCGCCATATTTTCGTCGGCAGCCAGACGAGCGCCTGGTGGGTGCATTTGTCCACCGCCATGGTCTTCGGCCTTTTGCTGGCGACCATTCTCACTTTGATCTTGACGCCCATTCTTCTCGCTGCCCCTGAGGTCTGGCGTCAGGGCCGCCACCGCAGGCGTGAGGCCCGTGCGGCCAAGTCGGCCACAAAGCTGGGGCGCCAACAGACGGAACGCCCAGCCGCAAACGATGATATGCCGGATGATGTGCGGATCGCGGCGGAGTGAGTCAAAAACGCCCGTCTGAAATGGCCTGTTCACTCTTCAACGAAAAAACATCCGTCATCCTCCGCGCATGCGGGGGATCCACCTTTGCTCAACGCTCTGTCTTTTGATCAATGATGGATACTCCACATGCGTGGAGTATGACGGGAATTTGGGGTGGTGACGGAACGACTACACCAAACTCCGCAAGCCGGTCTTGATCCGCTGCAGCGCTTCCCTGATCTCGGGCTCGCCGGTCGCAAATGACAACCGGATTGAATTCGGCGCACCGAAGGCCGAACCGGGGACCGTGGCAACACCATGGTCCTCCAGCAACCAGTCACACAGTTCATCACTGCTGTTGATGACGTGATTGCCGGCCTTGCGGCCCAAAAATGCCGAGACGTCCGGGAAGGCATAGAACGTGCCGGGAATGTCTGCGATGCGCAAGCCGTCAATGGCACGAAGCCCCGCCAGCACGATGTCGCGGCGCTGCCGATAGGCCTCGCGCATCAGCATCACATCATCGCGCGGTCCGTTGAGTGCCGCGACGGCGGCGCGCTGCACGAACGCGTTGGCCCCCGCAGACACGATGCTTTGCATGCGCGCCATGGCTTTGGCGATGGGTTCCGCCGCAGCGGCATAGCCCAGACGCCAGCCGGTCATGGCAAAGCCTTTGGAAAAACCATTCACCGTGATGGTGCGCTCCAGCATGCCAGGCAGCGCACCGAATGAAACCGTCTCGCCGTCGAAAAGGATGTATTCGTAAATCTCGTCCGCCATCACCATCAGGCGCGGATGGCTGGCAACAATGTTGGCGATGGCCTGCAACTCAGACCGGCTCCAGACAGCACCCGTTGGATTGCAGGGCGAATTGATGACAATGAGTTTGGTTTTTTCGGTGATCGCGGCAGCGATGCGCGCCGCCGAAACCTTGTAGCCTTCGCTCACATCTGACGGGAGAACAACGGGCGTGCCGCCAGCCAGCCTCACACTTGCCTCATAGGACACCCAATAGGGTGCAAGCATGATCACGTCGTCGCCAGGGCCGACGACAGACAGGATTGCATTGGCGATGGCCTGCTTGGCGCCATTGGCAACCACAATGCCCGTGGCCGGATAGGCCAGCGCGTTCTCGGTTTTGAGTTTTACCGCTATCGCCTCGCGTAGCTCCATAATTCCAGCGACCGGCGCATAGTGCGTGAACCCAGCATCCAGCGCCGCCTTGGCCGCATCGCGGATATTCTCTGGCGTGTCGAAATCCGGTTCACCCAATGTAAGCGCCACAACATCCCGCCCCTTGGCGCGCAATTCGCGGGTGCGTTGCGTCATGCGGATGATGGCCCCTTCATCAGCGGCAGAAGCACGGTCGGAGAGCAGGGCAGCGGGATCAAAATTGTGGGTCATGCGCAGCGCCTATGCCAGCTTCTCCTTGCCCCGTCGAGGAGGGGCGGCTACACGGGCGCCATGAAAAAACTGTTCGTTTCCGCCGCCATGCTTTTGATCGTCGTGCCGCTGGCCGCCTGCAACAACGACGCCAATGGCGTGCGCGTCAGCACGCAAACATCCACACCGGCACCCGTGGCAAAAGCCCGCTCCGAGCCGGTCTTTTACAATGGCAAGACTTACCAGCTCGACTTCGCGCCGGATGGTGGCGGCAGTTTTGCCATGGCTGTTGGCGGAATGACGGCAAAACAGGAAAAGGACGCAGTGGCCGTGGCAACCTCGTCACTGCGTTATTTTGCCTGTCCTGAGGGGCGCACGGGAACGCTCACCCGCAAGCCCGCCTTTGCCGCCGGAACCTGGAAGATGCAGGCCCGTTGCAGTTAACCATGATCTGCACGCAAGGCAGCAGGTGGCCTCGGGGTATCTTGCCGGGCCCCGGCCAACATGCTTAATTTTATATGAAGTTTGAGGGTGCCGACGCCAGTACCCGCCAGGACTTTGGCGTCGCCCCCTCGCCTGTTGGCGTTGTGGGAGGAAGCCATGCTGTTGGAAGCTGTGTTGCGGAAGTCGATCCGGAAGGGCGATCTGCGGGTGACGGATTGGAATGGAACCACCAGCCGTTATGGCGATGGAACCGGCCCCGGCGTCCACATCGCCTTCCGCTCGCGCGGCGCGGCGCGGCGCATAGCCCTCGACCCCGATCTCAACCTTGGCGAATGCTATATGGATGGCAGCCTCACGCTGCTGTCGGGCAGCATCTATGATTTTCTGTCACTTTCCATGCAAAACATGGCCTGGGGTGGCAAGTCCCACTGGGTCCACAATGTCGTGCACACGGGCCGCCGCGCCACGCGGCGCATCAGGCAGCATAACCCCGTGGGCAAGGCCAAAACCAACGTCGCCCACCACTATGACATTTCAGGCAAACTCTACGATCTTTTTCTCGATGTGGACCGGCAGTATTCCTGCGCCTATTTCGAAGCCGAAAATTCCACGCTTGAAGTGGCACAACTGGCAAAGAAGCGGCATGTTGCGGCAAAGCTCGGCATTCAACCCGGCATGAAGGTGCTGGATATTGGCTCAGGCTGGGGGGGCTTGGGGCTTTACCTCGCCGAAGTGTGCGGTGCTGAGGTGACTGGTGTCACCTTGTCCGAAGAGCAGCACACGCTGTCAACGGAAAGGGCAGGCCAACGGGGCGTTTCGGGTCGCGCCACATTCCTGCTCAGCGACTACCGCGAACTCGACCAGCGTTTTGACCGGGTCGTGTCAGTCGGCATGTTCGAGCATGTTGGCGTTGGCCACTACGCCGAATTTTTTGCCAAGGTGGCGACATTGCTGAAAGATGATGGCACTGCGGTGCTGCATTCCATCAACCGCTCCGACGGCCCAGGGGCCACCAGCGCCTGGATTCAAAAATACATTTTCCCGGGGGGGTACATTCCCGCCCTGTCGGAAGTGTTGCCCCATCTGGAACGGCACGGCCTCTATGTGACGGATATTGAGATCCTCCGCCTGCACTATGCCGAAACCCTGCGGCAGTGGGCCCGGCGTTTCGCCGACAACCGGGCGCGCGCCCGGGAGCTTTATGACGAACGCTTCTGCCGCATGTGGGAGTTCTATCTGGCCGGTTCCGAGTGCGCTTTCCGTTTCGGCGGCATGAACAATTTCCAGATCCAGTTCGGCAAGAACCAGCACATTGTTCCCATGACCCGCGACTACATCCAGTCCGAGGAGGACCGCCTGCGCAAGATTGAGCGCCGCACACCGCTGCTCCGCAAGGTGAGCGGGTAATCGCCCAGATCGCAGCCGTCTTGCAACTGTCGTCAAACTTGGCCATGGCTCGCGCACGATGGCCCGGAACATTCTCATTCTCTGCACTGGCAATTCCTGCCGCTCCATTCTGGCTGAGGCCATTTTCAACCGAAAGGCTAAGGGGCGCTTCAAGGCCTTCAGTGCCGGAAGCAAGCCTGCAGGTCGTGTGAACCCCCATGCCATCGCATTGCTGAAGGACAAGGGCTACGACACCCGGCACCTGCGCTCCAAGTCCTGGGATGAGTTTGCAGGCCCCGCAGCCCTTCGAATTGACTATGTCATGACTGTTTGCGGCAATGCGGCGGGTGAATCCTGCCCGGTGTGGATTGGCGCGCCCATGTCCGCCCATTGGGGGATAGCCGACCCTGCCGACGTTGCGGGAAGCCCTGAGGTCATTGCCGAAGCGTTTGCTGAAACCTACCGATTGCTGGAATTGCGCATCGACGCTTTCCTGGCGCTGGATCACGGAAAACTGGACCGCACGGGCCTGGCCCACGCCCTGAAGCTGATTGGCGCGATGGAGGGGGCTGGCTGATGGAGCTGCGCAATCTCTTTGCCGAGGGCCTGGGTACGGCACTTCTCACCATCGCGGTTATCGGCTCCGGCATCATGGCGGAACGGTTGTCGGGCGGCAATGTCGGCGTGGCGCTGCTGGCCAATGCGATTGCGACGGGGGCTACCCTCTACGTGCTGATCTCGATCCTTGGGCCAATTTCCGGTGCACAGTTCAATCCGGTCGTCAGCCTTTGGTTGACCCTCACGGGAAAGCAGGCACTTGGCGTCACCTCAGCTTTTGCTGTGGCACAAGTGGTGGGCGGTTGCGTTGGTGCGGTGCTCGCCAACCTGATGTTTGAGCTTCCTGCATTTCAGGTCGCGAGCACGGTGCGCAGTGGCGGCGGGCAATGGCTGGGCGAAGCGGTTGCCACCTTCGGACTCATCCTCACCATTGCCGCCAGCCTCAGGTTCAAGCCCGAAAATGTTGCATCCGCCGTGGCGCTTTACATCACGGGTGCCTACTGGTTCACCTCGTCCACCTCCTTTGCCAACCCGGCAGTGACGGTCGCCCGCATGTTTTCAGACAGTTTTGCAGGTATTTCCCCTGCCTCCGTTCTTCCCTTTATCGCCAGCCAGCTTGCTGGTATGGCTCTTGCAATTGGCGCGTGGCGGCTGCTGGAGGGTGACAAAGCCTGAAGGCAAGCCGGGGTTGTGGGGGCTCCCGCGCGTATTAAACTGAATTTGGCGGCGCGAGACGAGACAACACATGACCAAGACACGTTTAGTGATGAATGCAGCTTTATGCGTTTGCGCCTTGGGCTTGGCCGCAGGCACGGCCCTTGCGGCTGATGACTTCAGGATCAGAAGCGAACTCGACAGCCGGCCGCAAAACCTCTGTGTGGGTGAGGCGGCAATTGGCAACCTGTTCGCGGATGCGCTGCGCAAACAGAATGACGCGGATGTGGGCCTGATCAATTGCGGTGCGATCCGTGGCAACAAGATTTACCCGGAAGGAGCTTCGTTCACACCGGTCGCGGTTGCCTTCGAGTTGCCGCAAGGCAGGAAAACCACCATTGTCGAAGTGACGGGTGAACAATTGCTGGAGGTGCTGGAGCATGCTGTGTCAGCGCTGCCTGCCGTGTCCCCGGCCTTCCTTCAGGTTTCCGGCCTGCGCATGGATGTGGACACGTCCAAACCAGTCGGCACACGCATCGTGAAGCTGACGGTCAATGGGGGCGCACTCGAATTTGCCAAAACCTACCGGGTTGCCACCACTGACGAACTCGCGGGCGGTGGCGAAGGCTTCGCCTCATTGAAGTCCGGCAAGCAGGTTGGCGGTGCCACAAAACTGGTTGCCGATGATGCTTCGGCATACCTCACCGAGAATGGCATGAAGGATGTCAAACGGCTGGGCCGGATTGACATTCTCCGCTGATCACTTCGTCTTTGTCCCGACAGTGTGCCGTTTGGGCAGTTCCGGTGGTGCCATGATGGGCACACTGCGCGCCACCTTGTAGGCGAGGTCGTGGTTGAAGAAGCCCCGCATGGCGATATCAATCGCGGCGTCCTTCCGCATCATTTGCAAAAGCGCCGCCCGGTTCCAGGCCAGACATTCTGCCCCGGGATTGAGGACCACAGTGGCAGAAGCGGGCATTTCACTGAGAAACGCGATCTCGCCCAGAAAAGTGCCGGCTTGGAGTGTTGCGGTCTGGCGGTTCTTGATGACCTGGGCTTCACCCTTGAGCAGATAATAAAGCCTGTCCGGCTTCATGCTCTCAGTGAGAATGGCTGCACCGCCGCCAGGCACACGCACGGTGCGTGCGATGAGCTTGCGGAATTTGCCCGGAGTCAGCACCGCCATTTTGTCATAGAGTTCCCGCAAATCCTCGGGGAATCCGAAATCAAGCCTGCCGCTGACAACCATGGCCAGCATCACGGCGTTTGCGGCAAGTGCTGCGATCCCCCAGAACAGCGGATCCAGAAACGGGCCGCCTGGAACCGCGAAATAGTAGGCGGCCTGAAGCAAAAGGCTGAGCCCCAGCACAAGACGGAGCTGCAACTGGTCGCGCAACAGCAGGGCCAGGAACAGCAACAGGTTCGCCAGATGAAACAGGACAGAAAACCACTGGCCTATGCTTGGCAGATACGCTTGCATCCAGCTTAGGACCCTTCTTGCTTTGGCAAGGACAACGCCAGTGCCATGCAGGTGATATCATCAGCCTGTTCCGCTTCGCCAGCAAATGCGTCAGCACTGGCAATTACGCGTTCCACGAGCCTCTCGGCATCCGACGCCCCGTTGTCCGCCAGGACGTTCAGAAGTCTGTTTTCGCCAAACTCCTCGCCACCAAGGTTCGCAGCCTCGGTGATGCCGTCGCTGTACAGCAGCAATGTATCGCCGTCATTGATCATGATTTCGCGTTGTGTCGCGGAGGCATGGTCATAGAGACCCAGGGGCAGGCCGGTGGCAGCCAGCAGATCCGGAGAACCAGCAGCGCCAATGACGACAGGCGGACAATGGCCGCAGTTGCAATAGGAAAGCTGGCCGGTTGCCGTGTCGAATATCGCGAGGAAAGCCGTGGAAAACTGGGAACTGCCGTTGTTCCTGCACAACAACGCGTTGGCGGCCTTGGCGATTGCGGCGACGTCTGGCGCTTGCTGGGCAATGCTGCGCAACGTGGTGATGGCCACTGCCATGAACAGGCTGGCGGGCATGCCCTTGCCGCAAATGTCGCCGATGGCAATGAACAGGCGTTTGTCGTCAAGCATGAAGTAATCATAGAAATCTCCGCCCACCTGGCGGGCGGGCCGCATGCGCGCCGCCAGATCAAGCCCCGGTGGCAATTTCAGTGAACTGCCCATTGTCGGCAGGAACGACTGCTGGATCATGGCAGCGCTGGCCAATTCCTCCTGTTGCCTTTTCTTGAAACTGATCTCTTCGGCAAAGCGTTCAAAGACCGCCGAGAACTGCGCCAGCTGCGGCGGCGGGTTTGCAAGCTTCTCCAGCAATTTCGGGTCGAATACCGACTGTTCCAGGGCCTGGAGTGAATTGGTGTAAAGGCCGATGGCGTTGTTGATGACGTCGATCTCGCGGCCAAGCTGGCGAATCACTTGGATGAAAAGTTCCGGATTTGCCATACCGGCACCCAGCAACGCTTCCGAATCGATACGGCGCAGCACCGAATGGCTGGCCGTCTTGACGCTTGCCGTGCGCTTTGTCTGAGCCAGTGCGGCGATCTCGCCGATGAGCGAAGGTGGTTCGATATGGGCCAGAACCACATCACCAAAGGCAGTCGGTGTGTAGACGGTGAGTGCGCCTTCTTCCAGCACGAAGGCGGACCGGCTTGATTCACCAAGCGTGATCACATCAACGCCCGGCTCCAGCACCAGCCTTTCACCAAGGCCGTGCAGCATGCGTGACGCTTCCTGGGCATTTGGCAATGAGCGAAAATTGGCCGGTTGCCGCCGGTCCTGATTGTCGCCTTGCTTCATGTGCCGATCTCAAAATGCAAGGTTGTGCAGTTTCCCGTGACAGATTGCACATGTTCCACCCGATCCGCCAGTTTCCGGATAAGCGTGAGCCCAAGTCCGCCGACCTGTGCGCTGCCGCTCGCC